>SCRK01000021.1 GCA_004298075.1 bacterium
GCGCATGGCAGGGCTTTAGCTGTAGCTACCGCCATAAAACGGGTGCGTCCGCAAAATATTGTTTTTACCTATCAGGGTGACGGAGACCTGGCTGCCATAGGCACGAATGAGACTATCCACGCGGCAAACCGGGGAGAGAACCTGACGGTGATCTTTATCAATAACGCGGTATATGGAATGACCGGAGGCCAGATGGCCCCCACCACGCTTTTAGGGCAAAAGACATCTACTACTCTTGACGGAAGGGACAGGGAAAAACACGGCTATCCCTTAAAAATATCCGAGATGCTGGCTTTGCTGCCCGGAGTATGTTATATCGAAAGGGTATCTTTGCATAATCCGCAGGAGGTATTAAAGGCCAAAGCTGCCATCAGGCAGGCATTTGAGAACCAGATAAACAACGCGGGGTTTTCTCTGGTGGAAATACTTTCTCCCTGTCCGACCTGCTGGGGATTAAACCCCAGGGAATCTCTGGATTGGATCCGGGATCACATGCAAAAAGAGTTCCCTCTGGGAAGGATCAAATGACCGAACGTATAATTATTGCCGGCAGCGGAGGGCAAGGGGTAATGCTTCTGGGCAAGGTTTTAGCCCACGCAGCCATGGCCGAAGGGAAATGCGTTACCTGGCTTCCTGCTTATGGGCCGGAGGTCCGCGGAGGAACCAGCCATTGCATGGTCACTATCTCTGATGTAGAGATTGGCTCCCCTTATATAAATGAGGCGGACACGCTTATAATTTTGAATAATCCTTCCCTGAAAAGATTCAGCGGGAGGCTTAAGGATAAAGGCCTGCTGGTCCTTAATTCCTCCCTGGCTGAAGGCTTCCCGGATAAGCGGGTGCAGGTATCGCAGTTCCCTTTTACTGATATCGCAGTAAAGTTAGGCAACATAAAAGTAGCTAACATGGTAGCCTTGGGCTGTTATTTGAGGCAGAAACAGACAGTAAAGATCAAAAAAATGCTTGAGGTGTTCAGGTTGATGTCTACGGCAGGAAGAAATGATATTCTAGAGGTCAATAAGAAGGCTTTACAGGAAGGAGCGGAACTAGTAGATGGTTAGGGTCAGGTTTGCGCCCAGTCCGACGGGAAATCTGCATATCGGGGGGGGCCGCACAGCGCTATTCAACTGGCTTTTCGCGCAATCGCAAAAAGGCAAGTTTATCCTGCGGATCGAAGACACGGATAAAGAGCGCTCCAA
This sequence comes from bacterium, assembly GCA_004298075.1. Lineage (GTDB taxonomy): Bacteria > Omnitrophota > Gorgyraeia > Gygaellales > Profunditerraquicolaceae > UBA6249. The sequence continues at coordinate 1,200 of SCRK01000021.1, forward strand.
AAAAGAATTTGTGGATGAAATACTTTTCAGCCTGAAGTGGCTGGATTTTAATTGGGACGAGCTTTATTATCAAAGCCAGCGGTTTGACAGGTACCGGCAGCATGCGGAAAAACTGCTTAAAGCCGGATTAGCCTATATCGAAAAATCCCCCGCAGGAAAAGAAGCGGTAATTTTTAAGGTTACTCCGCAGAAGATACAGGTGGATGATCTGATCCGCGGCCGGATCGAGTTTGACGCCAGCCTGATCAAGGACCAGGTATTGATCAAATCCGACGCTACCCCTACTTATAATTTTGCCTGCGTGGTGGATGACGCAGAGATGAATATCACGCATATTATCCGCGGGGATGATCATATCTCCAACACTCCGAAACAGGTCTTATTGTACCAGGCACTGGGATTGGAGCTTCCGAAATTCGCGCATCTTCCCTTGATCATGGGCATGGATGGCGGAAGGCTTTCCAAGCGCACGGGTGCTACCGCTATCAGCGATTACCGGAAAATGGGTTATTTGCCCGAAGCGCTGGTCAATTACCTTTTATTGCTCAGCTGGTCTCCGGGGAATAACCGCGAGCTTATCAACATAAAAGAAGCCGTAGAATTATTTGAT
>SCRK01000022.1 GCA_004298075.1 bacterium
TTTATCGGAGACATAGTCGGCTCACCAGGGAGAACGGCGATCGCTAAATTGGTTCCCGGCCTTAAGAATGAGCTGGAAATAGATTTTGTGATCGCTAACGCCGAGAATGCCTCCGGCGGTTCGGGGATTACCGCCAAGGTCGCCGCGGAATTATTCGCCTCGGGAGTGGATGTGCTTACCTCCGGAGACCACATCTGGAAAAAAAACGAGATTTTCCAGTTGATCAATCAGGAGGAGAGGATACTCCGCCCCCTTAATTATCCCGAGGGAGCTCCGGGCCGCGGAGCCCATGTGTTCAAGGCAAAAAACGGAGTTAAGGTCGGGGTAATCAATGTCAATGGCCGGGTTTTTATGGATGCTTTGGAATGCCCTTTTAAGACTTCGCTTAAAGCCTGCGAGGAGTTGGCTAAAGAAACCAAGATCATTATTTTGGATATACATGCGGAGGCTACTTCGGAGAAGGTCGCCCTGGGCTGGTATCTGGATGGCAAGGTTTCCGCTGTTTTTGGCACGCATACGCATATCCAGACCGCTGATGAGAAGATCCTCCCCAAGGGTACCGCTTATCTAACCGACGCGGGCATGACCGGGCCGTATGATTCTGTGATCGGCAGAAATGTGGAGGATGTGCTCACCCGTTTCTTAAGTTCTATCCCGGTAAAATTTAACGTTGCCGAGGAAAATATCCAGCTGCATGGTGTCCTTGTCCGGATAGATGAAAAAACAGGCTCAGCAACTTCAATTTTAAGGATACAGAAAAAACTCTTAGATGAATAGAAAGCAGGCGCTTTTATTATCTTTATCCCTGGTTTTATTTTTGCCGGCCGGGACTGCTTTTGCCCAAAGCCCCGATGAATTGGAATTCAATGTGGATATGAGCTCTCCCGGTACGCCCCTTCCCAAAATATATAAACCAAGCATTGACTTAAGCGGCAGGGGGAACCACCGCGATATAACCCGGCCCCAAACATTGGCCGCCCAAGGGATCCTGGAAACCTGGCAGGCTGACCTGGGTTTTACTAATTTTTACCGCATACAATATAATCTTTGGGAGATCGAACAACTGGCTAAAGACAAGGCTGCCAAGGATAAGCTTTTAGATAACTACGAAAGTGTGATCAAGCGGATAAGCGATTCCGGGGGGGTAGTTATCCTGGATCTCTTCGGCACCCCTTCCGGGCTGGGCAAGGTTCTTGATAAAAACAGCGCCGTGCATAATCTAAAAAGCTACAAACAGCTGGTCAAAGACACTATCCGCCGGTTAAGCTGCGAGAAGAAATATAACATCTGGTATGAGGTGTGGAATGCTCCTGACCTGGAGGATTTCTTCCTGGGGGAAAGATCGGAGTATTTTAATCTTTACCGCATTGTCGGGGAAGCGGTAAAAGAGCTGCGCCAGGAAACTAAGGCGCGCATCCCCCTAGGGGGGCCATCGACCAGCTGCTGGTTTGCTAATATTCAGCCAAATGATATTCTTACCCCCGAACGCAGCTTGATTTATGAATTGATCAAGTATTGCTATAGTTATAAATTGCCGTTGGATTTTATATCATGGCACGCCTATTCTTCAGATCCGGAGCTTGAAAAGCAGCTCAGTATCTATAATAAGCCTTTTATCAAGCTGATCCGGGAATGGTTAAGCTATTTTCACTTTGAAAGCAATCTTCCCCTGGTTATCGACGAATGGAACTTTGACGCCGGCGCCAATATTTCCTCTCAAAGAGGGAAGGAGGCTTATGTTGCCGCCAGCTTCATACCCGCGCGCCTTAAAAATATGCAGGAGGCCGGGTTAGACTACCAGACATATTTCTGCCTGGAGGATTTTGAGAGCAATAGGGATGGGGTAAACAGGAACCTGGGGATTTTTTCTTTTGACGGGCAGGAACGTTCCGATTACAGGGGATATGCCAAGGCCGGCTATAATATTTTTCGCATGCTTAACCTTCTGGGCAATGAATTATTGCCGAGTCCCTCGACGGATGAATTTGCGGGGATAATTTCTACGAGGAGCCAGGATTATCTGGCAGTGCTTATTTTTAATTATATCGATCCGCAGGCGGCGATGGATTATTTATCAAGGGGCATAGTTGATTTAAACAGCACGGAGAGAAAATATATCATCAATATAGTTAAATCCGACCGGATAGAGAAAATCCTTTCCGGGCAACTGGATCTATCCACTTTACGCCTGCCGGCAAAAACCAGGAGCATGCTTAAGAGCGCCATAGATCTCAATAACAGGGCCAGGAAATTTTCGGCAGATAACCGCAAGATCAAGATCACCTTTAAAGGGACAAAGGATATTTATATGCTCAGCCGGTATACGATGGACAGCGGCTGCAGCCGTGATTGCGCATTTAAGGCCTCTGATGAGCAAGAGGCGGATTTTGGCCAGGGGTATAGCCAGGCAATAGAGCTTGCTCCGTATTCGGCGCAGCTTCTGGTTTTTAAGAAAAAACCCCTGCCTGCTGTTGAGGCAAAACCGCCGGTCAATACCGCTGAAGAAGCGGTAAAAAATGCAGAAAACAAGTAAACATATTTATACTGTTTCCGAGATCACCCAGGTGATTAAAGGCCTCTTCGAGCAAAATGTCGGTGAGGTCTGGGTTGAAGGAGAGGTCTCTAATTTTAAAGCCGCATCCAGCGGCCACTTTTATTTTTCGCTTAAGGACCAGGGAGCCTTGATTCTGGCGGCGATGTTTGCTTACGCGAATAAAGGTTTAAAATTCAAGCTTGAAGACGGCCTGAAGGTAATTTGTTTCGGTAAAATAGATGTTTACGGCCCGCGCGGGCAATACCAGATCATAGTTGAGAGAATAGAGCCTAAAGGGGTTGGCAGCCAGCAGCTGGCCTTTGAGCAGCTGAAGAAAAAACTGGAGCAGGAAGGATTGTTTGCCCCGGGACATAAAAAAGCCCTGCCGTTGATGCCTTTTTCAATCGGCATTGTTACCTCCGTTAAGGGCGCGGCAGTACGCGATATACTGCAGATCCTTAAAAAAGGCGCCCCATGCGTAGATGTGCTCATCCGGCCTGTGCGCGTGCAGGGAGAGCTGGCGGCTGCCGAGATCGCCGCCGCAGTGGAAGAACTTAACCATTTCGGCAGATCGGAGCTGATCATTGTCAGCCGCGGAGGCGGATCAACCGAGGATCTCTGGGCTTTTAACGAAGAGATCGTTGCCCGGGCGATTTATAATTCAACGCTTCCAGTAATTTCGGCGGTGGGGCACCAGATCAATACCACGATCGCAGACCTGG
>SCRK01000156.1 GCA_004298075.1 bacterium
AGCTTGGCGATCTCCTCAACCTGCTTCTTAGTCACCTTGCCGATAGTCTCCTTACCGCTGGTACCGGAGGCCTTGGCCAGGTTGGCCGCTCTTTTAAGCAGGATAGATGACGGAGGGCTCTTTATTATAAAGGTAAAGGTCCTATCCTCAAAAACGCTGATAACTACCGGAAGGATCAACCCATCCCTGCCTTTGGTCTGGTCATTGAACTGTTTGCAGAATTGCATGATGTTCACGCCATGCTGGCCTAATGCCGGGCCTACCGGAGGCGCTGGGTTTGCCTGCGCTGCCGGGACATGCAACTTGATCTGTGCCTTGATCGCTTTTGCCATATTTATACCTTCTCCACCTGCCAGTATTCCAATTCCACCGGCGTTGAGCGGCCAAAAATAGAGACGCTTACCTTGACCTTTCCTTTTTCAGGATAGACCTCCTCGATCGTGCCGTTAAAATTTAAGAACGGGCCTTCGTTGACCCTGACTTGTTCGCCTTTTTCGAAAACGATCTTTGGGGAGGGCTTGACCGCGGTATCTTTGGTGCGCTTAAGGATATTATCTACTTCCTCTTTGGGCAGCGCTACCGGCTTTTTGCCTAACCCGATAAATCCGGTTACCCCGGGAGAGTTCTTCACAAAAAGATAGGTTTTTTCGCTCAGGTCCATTTCAATCAATAAATACCCCGGGAAAAATTTCCTCTGGGTGATCTTCTTTTTTCCGGAACGCACCTCGGAAACCTGTTCGGTAGGGATGATCACGCTGGTGATCTCCTCCTGGAGGCCGCCGGAAACGATCTTCTTTTCCAGGGATGCCTTTACCTTTTCCTCTATTCCGGTTTGCGTATGTACAACGTACCAGTTCTTCATTTAAAGACCGCGCTTAAGAATCTTGATAAGATCACATCCACTATCCCGATAAAAACCGTCATTATTGCCGTAACCGTTATTACCAGCACCGTTGACGCCATAAGCTCCTGCTTGGTTGACCAGGAGACCTTGCTTAATTCAGCCCTTACCTCTTTTAAAAAATTTACCGGCTTGGCGATTATATTCATAATATTATCCCAACCCTTTTTTGCTCTCAACTCCTAAATCTACAGGAGCGGCAGGACTTGAACCTGCAGTCACGGTTTTGGAGACCGTTGGTTTGCCATTAACCGACGCCCCTATAAACTATTTTATTTCTTTATGCGGGGTATGCTTGTGACAGGACCTGTTGCAGAACTTTTTAAGTTCAAGCCTATCCTGATGCAACTTTTTATTTTTAGTCGTCGTATAATTTCTATTTTTGCAAACCGTGCATTCTAAAGTTATGATCTCGCGCATATTTTTTCTTTCCGCCTGGTATTTAGCCGGCGGGCCGATTTAAGCTGGAGGCGAGAATTGAACTCGCGACCCCGTCCTTACCAAGGACGTGCTCTGCCAACTGAGCTACTCCAGCAGTAATGGATTTGCCCCGTCGCTAGAGCCCTCAAAGTAAAAAAAACCACACCCCAAGAATTTATCCAAAAATTCTTTCTTTGGTTAAAGGTAACGCTAAATTAAAAGTGTTGTAACCCTAGATATTTACGTAAGCAATAGAGTCTATACTATAGATGCGGGTTTGTCAAGATTTTTTTAGCTTTTTTTTTAGAAAATGGGGTCAGAATTATTTTTCCCCTTTTGGCTTGTTGAAAAATAATTCTGACCCCATTTTCACGAAATTGCTCAAATCCGCGAATTGCCCGAGAGAAAGATCCTCCGGACGAATGTTCCTGTCGAGGCCGGCTGAATCAAAAAATCCATTAAGGCTCTCCTGCCCAGCTATCCCTTCCAGGCTGTTCCTTAATGTCTTTCTCCTTTGATTAAAAGCGGCGCGGATCAGTTTAAAAAAGATCGCCTCGTCTTTGACCAAAACCGGCGGCTCTTCCCTGACCTCAAGCGACAAAAAACAGGAATCCACTTTCGGCGCCGGATAAAAAGAGTTCTTCTTTATTTCAAAGAGCATT
>SCRK01000157.1 GCA_004298075.1 bacterium
GCTTCCGATGTGGCGATGAAGGTCTCAGTTGATGCCTTGCAGTTATTCGGCGGATACGGCTATATGAAGGATTATCCGATAGAGAAATATGTGCGCGACGCCAAGATCACCCAGATCTACGAGGGGACAAACCAGGTGCAGCGCAGCATTATCGCTTTACAACTGATAAAGGAATTGTCAAAATAGAGGCAGGGACGTTCTTGGATTCAAAGCAAAGGGTGTCCCCTGGGGACACCCTTCCGATTGGGTTTAAAGACGTCCCTAAATAAGCTATGAATATAATTGTTTGCATAAAACAGGTTCCAGAGACGACTGAAGTAAGAATAAATCCGGAAACTAATACTTTGATGCGCGAAGGGGTCAAGTCCATCATCAACCCTTTTGATATGTACGCCATTGAAGAAGCGATCCGGCTTAAGGAGAGGTTCGGCGGCAAGGTCAGTGTAGTCACCATGGGCCCTCCTCAGGCAGAGGCAGCTTTGCGCGAGGCGATCTCCATGGGAGCTGACGAAGGCTTTTTAGTTTGCGACCGCGCCTTTGCCGGAAGCGATACCTGGGCAACCAGCTATACATTGGCAGGGGCGATCAAGAAGCTCGGAGCATTTGATCTGATCATCTGCGGCAAGCAGGCTTCAGATGGAGATACCGCCCAGGTCGGCCCCGGCATCTCCACGCATTTAAATATCCCCCAGGTTACTTATGTCAAAAAGGTGGAAGAGGCGACGGATAAGTCAATGCGCGTAGAAAGAATGCTGGAGGAGGGTTATGAGATCATTGAAACACCTTTACCAGCCCTCTTGACTGTAGTTAAAGAGATCAATGAGCCAAGGATTCCTTCGCTAAAAGGCCTGATGCGCGCCAAATCCTCTAAAATTACCATGTTTACTCAGCAGGAACTTAACCTTGATCCACAACAGATCGGCTTATGCGGATCACCGACCCAGGTTGTGAAAATATTTACCCCGCCGGCCAGAGTTGGCGGACAGATGCTTAAGGGTGAGATTCCCGATGTAGTTAAACAATTGGTTGATCTGGTCAAAGACGAGGTCCATTAAAGATGTCAATACAGGTAATTATAGAAAAATGCACCGGATGTTCCTTATGCGTGAAGGCTTGCCCGTTTGACGCCATACGTGTTACTGATAAGAAAGCCTTTATAGATCTGAATAAATGCACGCTTTGCGGCGCCTGTAAAGACGCCTGTAAATTCAAAGCGATCTTATTGGTTAAAGAACCTGCCAAGTGTGATCTACCCGATATTAAGGATTATAAGGGCATTTGGGTATTTATCGAGCAGAAGAATGGCCGGGTGCAGTCGGTTTCTTACGAATTATTAGGCAAGGCCCATGAGCTGGCTAAGAAATTAAACTGCCAGGTAAGCGGGGTTTTGATCGGAGATAAATTAAATGACCAGTTAGATGAGTTGATTTTCTGCGGAGCCGATAATATTTACCTGGTCGAGGCTCCGGAGCTGGCCAATTTCCAGGATGAACCGTATACCAATATATTGGTCCAATTGATCAAGAAGCACAAGCCGGAGATTTTTCTATGTGGGGCGACAAATATCGGCAGGTCACTGATCTCGCGCGTAGCCATAAATATCAAAGCCGGGTTGACCGCGGATTGCACCGGCCTGGATATCGACACCGATAAAAAAATCCTGCTGCAGACCCGTCCGGCATTCGGCGGCAACATCATGGCCACGATCATCTCTCCCAATTACCGTCCGCAGATGGCAACAGTCAGGCATAAGGTTTTCGCGCCGATGCCCGCGGATAAAAAACGCAAAGGAAAAATTATAAAAGAAAGTTTTGATAGTGCGCTTTATGCCTCGCGGACTAAGCTTTTGGATATCGTTGATGAGGTTGAGTCAACGGTGAATCTCTCCGAAGCCGACATTATTGTTTCCGGAGGCCGCGGAATGGGAGGCCCGGAAAATTTCAAATTGCTGGAGGAATTAGCTCATGTTTTGGGTGCTGCGGTGGGCTCAAGCCGTGCGGCAGTTGATGCCGGCTGGATGCCTTATTCGCATCAGGTTGGGCAGACCGGTCGCACTGTTGGCCCGAAGATTTACATTGCCTGCGGAATATCCGGACAGATCCAGCATCTTGTCGGCATGCAATCCTCAAAAATTATTATCGCCATCAACAAAGACCCCGAAGCACCCATATTCAAGGTAGCAACCTACGGGATAGTAGGTGACCTCTTCCAAGTAGTTCCTGCCCTGACCCAGGCCTTTAAAACAGCATTAAGAAAATAAATCCAATATTCCCATTGTCCGTTCCACTATAGCCTGCTGATTTTCTCGCTCAGGTCGATTTCTTAACGCAAAAGGTCTTTCGCGTCTTGGCGGCTGCAGAACTCGGCTGTCCCGCTCCAGCGGAGACGGCCTCAAACAGCTTCGCCGTCCCCGTGTTGTCGCTTCGCTCCACGGGGATACCCTCGCCGCTCAAGCTGCTTTTGCTAAAATCGACATTCGCTCGAAAATCCGTCAGGCTATAGTGTAACCTATGTCCCCGGTCTAAAATGTAACCTATGTTCCGCTTGCACACAAAAAACTTGACAATTCCTGGGGGGGGGTAGACTATTCACATGGAAAATAAAATCCCTATTCCCCAGCCAAAATCCCCAGCTAAATTCTTTACAACCTTTAAAAGAAATATACCAGAAAAAGAACATGGTTTCACCCTAATTGAACTAATCGTAGTAATAATTATCGTTGGGATACTTGCGGCATTGGGTATAAGCCAATACTCCCTTATAGTTGAGAAATCCCGCCTTGCTGAAGCTAAAATACGTATAGGAACTATGCGCCAGCTTGCCTATGAATATTACCTGAATAATGGCTCAATGACTGGCATAATGAATAGCGACGTAGGAGTTGATGCAACGTGTTCATCAACGAGTTATTATGGCTATTTGGTTGCCGACATAACCTCAACGAAAGTAAATTTATTTGCAAGCAGGTGTTCTAGCGGGGGAAAGACTCCAAACGCTTCTAATGTATATAACTTTTATCTGGCTTTCTATCCTAACGGGGAAAGTACTTGGCATTGTTTTTATGCTAACGGTGGAGCTTGTTTCGGTTTTTCAGAGGGAGCACATTAAAGTATCATAGAAAAAAAATCGTGAAAGAAACGGGGGAGGTTCCCCAAGGGGGCACTCTAAATTAATATAACCCTCTGACTAGTAATATATTACAACAAGTCCAGGGATAATATTCAAGACTTTAAGATGGCTGCAGATAGCAGCCATCTTTTTGTTTATAAATCTTATCTTAGCATTTTTAACATAATTATGTAATTCAGTTCCTAATATCTACCAACTTTAGTACTATATGTTAAAGAATGTAAAGATTTTCCTTGACAAAAATTTCCCCGTTGTTTATAATGCGAACTATGGTAAGCAGCAATTTAATGACTATAGAAGATCTCGCGGATTACCTAAAGGTAACCCGCCGGACTATTTATGACTGGCTTAAGCATAATAAAATACCGGCGTTAAAGCTGGTCGGCCAATGGCGTTTTAAAAAAGATAAAATTGACAGCTGGCTGGAAAGCCAGTCACAACCACATTAGGAGGACCAACCCATGTACTTTAAAAGATTAGAGCTTATCGGTTTCAAATCTTTCTGCGATAAGACAACCCTGAATTTTGAGCCGGGGATCACCGCGGTGGTGGGGCCCAATGGCTGCGGGAAGTGCCTGCAATATGATTCATTGGTTACCTTGGATAACGGCTTACAGGTTAAGATCGGAGAACTGGTTGAAGAAACGCTCAAAAGAGCCGGCAGCGTTGAGAAGAATACGGATGGGCTTACTTCTTTTGAAAACCCCCTGGATATCCGCGTGCTTTCCTTAAATCCCGAAACTTTTAAAATTGAGCCAAAGCCGGTTTTTGCTTTTGTAAAAAAACAAGCACCGGGCCATCTCCTTGAAATCAAGACCCGCTCAGGGAAAAAAGTCACGACCACGCATTACCACCCGTTTTTCACGATCCAAAATGGAAGTTTGGTTGAGCTTAAAGCTGAAGAATTAAGAAAGGGCATAAGAATTTCTGTTCCGCGTCAATTATCCAATACCCAAACAAATAACAAGCTTGATTTAATGCGTATTTACAAAAATATAAAAGCCGAAGATTTGCTTTACATACCTTACTCCGAACAGTTGGCTGAATTCGTCGCAAATAAGGCTGTTGGCGGTAATGAAAATATCAAGCTTGCGGTTAAATGCGCGTTATCAGGCCAGGCAATGAATGTTGCTAACTTTATGGAGATTATTGCCGGCAGCGGCTTGGAGGAGATCCCGAATTTTGCCAAGATTTTGAAATCCCGCAGTTGCGGCAGGATAAATATACCTTTAGAGATTAATTCTCAGGTAGTGAAATTCTTAGGTTATTTAATCGCAGAAGGCCGGGTAAATGAGGGTAACCAGGTTTGGTTTGTTAATGAAGACAGGGCTATTCTGGATGACTATATCTCGTGCGCGAAAGCTGGTTTTGGCGTACAAGCAAAGGAATTCCATTATAAAGCAGGGACAAGCGATGTAATTATTTTTTCCGCAGCGCTGGCTAAATTCCTTGAAGCGGCTTATAACTTTAAGGTTGGCAGCGTATCAAGAGAGAAAGTCATACCGCCTCAGCTATTCGGATGCTCCGAAGAGATAATCGTAAGTTTTATCTCCGCTTTGTTTGAAGGTGACGGATTTGTCTGTACGAAAGACGCGGTATATTTTGAATATTCAACCGCTTCCAAGGAACTGGCGCAAGGATTAAGCAGCCTATTGCTTAGATTAGGGGTTAATTCAGTGATCAGGCATAAGATGAAGTTCGCCGCGAATACGCGGAATAAAACAAAGAGGCCCTACTATTCCGTTTACATATATGGTTATGAGAATACGAAAAAACTTGCCGCTAAACTGAATTTTGTGGGAAGAAAATCAGAGAAATTAACGCAAATTAGAAATTACCAGGGTAAGAGCAATCCAAACCATGACCTTATACCCGAGGTTAACGCTATTTTTAAGATTCTGGTCAAATTGTCAGGCCTTAAAGTTAAGAGGATCAAAAAGCTGTCTCCTAAATTAGTCAGTTATTACGAAAACAGATGCCTGCCTTCCCGCCAGGGATTGCTTGAAGCCTTAAGCATAATATCCGAACACGCCGAAATTACGGGCGCGGCAAAGGCAATCTTTGAGTATCTAAAGAGCCTGGCGAATTCGGATATTTATTGGGATGAGATCGTGGGAATAAAGAAAATCAAGTCTCCGGAGTGGGTTTATGATTTATCGGTTATCGGCAACCATAATTTTGTTGCCCAGGATATTGTCGTGCATAACAGCAATATTTTTGATTCTATCCGCTGGGTCTTGGGGGAGCAGTCGGCAAAATCCCTGCGCGGCTCGGATATGCTGGATGTCATCTTTAACGGCACGGATAATAAGGAGCCGTTAAGCATGGCTGAGGTAAGTTTAGCCTTTGATAATTCCAACCGTTTTTTTAATGTTGACCATCCGGAGGTGCTGATCACCCGCAGGCTTTTCCGTTCCGGGGAGAGCGAGTATATGCTCAATAAAGCTACGGTCCGGCTTAAGGATATCCTGGATCTATTGGCAGGCACGGGTATTGGTGCTGAGAGTTATTCCATCGTTGCCCAGGGAAAGATCGACCTGGTCTTAAGCTCCCGCCCTGAAGACCGCAGGCTGGTTTTTGATGAGGCTTCCGGCATCACCAAATATAAATCCCAGAAGAGGGAGACTATGCGCAGGCTTGAGGAAACGGAGCAGAATCTCCTGCGGGTAAATGACATTGTCACTGAGGTCAAGCGCCAGATCGGCTCGTTAGAGCGCCAGGCAAATAAGGCGCGCAGGTACAAGGAAGTTTTTGAAGAGCTGAAATTAAAGGAGATCGATCTTGCCCTATCAGATAAGAGCAGCCTGCTTAAAGAGAAAGATGAGATCACCCAACAGCTCTCTACTTTGAATGAGGAAGAAGTTAAGCTTATAGAGATCGTCGCGGATCAGGAGGCCAGGATCGCTAACCGCCAGTCAGAGCTAAAGGCCTTAGAGGAAAGCATGATGTCGGCCCGCGGCGAAATGCTCAATCTAGAAAACAGCCTGGTGCGCAACAATGAACATATTAACTTTAATCAACAGCGCATCGCGGAATTAATTGAGAATATGGGAGTCCTGGGGGTCAGGAGGGATCAAGCCAACGAAAAGCTTGTCCAGGATGAAGAAAAATTACAAAAGGTGCGTGATGAATACTCCAGGCTTAAGCAGGATATAGAAGGAAAGGAGTCTATCCTCAAGCAGAAAGAAGAGGAGATCAATAAATTAAGTTTATCCATCAAGAGCTCCCTTGAGTCCATCTCCGAGAGCAAAAAGATTATCCTGGAGCTGGAGACCAGGATATCAAATACTAAAAATGAAATTGGCGATTTCAATTCCAAGCACCAGGTGTTCCTGGCGCGCAGGAAAAGACTGGAGATTGAAAAGGCCAAGGTTTACGAAGAGAAGGCGATCGCCGAGGAGAGTTTAAAGAATATCATCAGCGAACTGGAGGGTATCCGGCAGCAGGTGGATGAGTTTAAACAGAAGATATCTAATGTCAAGGCGAGCCTTACTCAGGAGGAACTTAATTTATCCGAAATTGATAAGCAGATTAACTCCCTTGAAAATGAGAAGTCAGCTTTGGTCTCGCATAAGGAGTTCCTGGAGAAGTTGAAGACCAAATATGATGATATAGGCGAATCCCTGAACGCGGTGATCTATTTGGATAAGATGCCCCGGGAAACCCTGACCGGCCTGGTGGTTAAAATCAGGGATCTTGATCCAGCCGCCTTTAAGATCAGCGGTGAGGCCAAACCCATCGAATTAGATACTGCCAGAATAGATGAAAAGATAGCAAAATTAGAGGAGAGCCTGGGGGAGCTAAGGAATAAAAAGGTATTGCGCCAGACTTGCATTTCGGAATTAAATAAAATGTCTGCCGGCTTAGAGCAGGAGCTGCGTAACCAGGAGATCGCTTTGGCGAATAAAGAATCCAGCCACACCGCTTCCCTGGAGCAGTTCAACAAGATAAAAGAAGAAGAGGATGTGATCGTCATGGAATTAACCCAGCTGCAGCGCGAGATCTCGGCGATAGAACAGAACTTAGCCAACGCGCAGGCGCAGTTGTCCAGTTTGAATAATGAGCAAAGGCAGAAACATGATTTGATCGTCCAAGAGGAGGACGCTATCTCTTTGAACAGCAGGCTGCGCGAGGATCTGCTGGTGTTGATCACCCAAACCAAGACCGAAATCGAAGGTTTGAACAAACGTTTTATTTCCGATGAATCAACCTTAAAGATCCTGGAGGAAACTTATGCCCAGGATAAGGCGAGCCTCGAAAATATCCGGCAGCAGGAAGCTGAAAGCAAGGAACGTCTTGAACTGCTTAAAAACGAGATCGCCGAATGCCAGGGGAAGATCACAACAGCGCAGGAAGAGATCAAACTCAAAAAACAAGCCCTGGCGGAGGTTGAAGTAAAATATAATGAAGTATCCGGCGGGACGGCGACGGCCGCGAAAAAGATAGAGGCTGATCGCAAGCAGGCAGAGCAGATCAAAAACCGGCTGCACGAATTAGAGATGCGGGATAAGGATGTGGATTACCGCTATGCCGCGATAAAAGAAAGAATGTTCTCCGCGTATAAAATAGAGCTGGATGCCCAGGGGGGATTGGATAAAGAGCTGGATCATCAGGCGCTCTCCAGCGAGATCAATGAACTGAAGAGGAAGCTGGATTCTTACGGCACGGTCAACCTGGTAGCCATTGAAGAATACGATGAGTTAAAACAGCGTTATGATTTTCTTATCCAGCAGCAGACCGACCTTTTAAGCGCCAAAGACTCGCTGCACCAGGCGATCCTCAAGATCAATCGCACCACAAAACAGATGTTCATGGAGACATTTGAAAAGGTAAAGGTGGAGTTCAAGAATTATTTTCGTTTGCTTTTTAACGGCGGGGACGCGCAGCTCTTCCTGTTGGATGAAGCCGATCCGCTTGAATCGGGCATCGAGATCATCTGCCGGCCTCCGGGAAAGAAGCTGCAGAATGTTTTGCTCTTAAGCGGCGGGGAAAAGACCATGTCGGCAATAGCGCTTATCTTTGCCATATTTAAAGTCAAGCCTTCACCCTTCTGCATTCTGGATGAGATCGACGCCGCCCTTGATGAGGCAAATGTCGACAGGTTCTCCAGGGTCCTGCAGGAGTTTTCCAAGGCTTCGCAGTTCATCGTGATCACCCACAACAAAAAGACCATTGTTAACGCCAATATTATGTATGGCATCACAATGGAGCAGTCGGGGGTTTCCAAGATCGTTTCCGTAAAATTATCGCAGAATAAAGAGAAGGAAAAAGAACCGGAAGCGGTTACAGTTTAAGAATTGCACTAGCGGCAGCAGGTAGTATTCTTGCCTTTGTTCTTGGCTTGGTAGAGACAGTTGTCTGAAGAGGCGATCAGCTCTGCCGGAAGCAGGCCATCCTCGGGAAAAGTAGATATCCCTAAACTTACCGTGAGCATTTTATTGGGAAATATCTCTTCGTTCAGGAAGGGGTATCTTTGAATATCTATCCTTATGCGTTCGGCGATCAAATAGGCTTCTTTTTTGTCGGTCTGGGGAAGGATTATGGTGAATTCCTCGCCGCCGTAACGGCAGACCAGGTCCATCTTGCGTGATTGATTACGCAAGACCTGCGCTAAGTCTTTTAATATTTTATCCCCCGCCTGATGCCCGAGCGTATCGTTGTAGATCTTAAAATCATCTATATCCACGGTAATTAAACTAAGATGGCTTTTAGTTGCCTTGGCTTTTTCAGTCTCAGTCTGCAGTAGGTATTGAAAATAACCATGGTTCCAGAGGTTGGTCAGGTAATCTGAATGCGCGCGGTCAACCGTCTTTTCGTATAGCTGGGAATTCTCAATAGCCAGGCCTGCCTGGTTGGCAAGCATAGTAAGCATGCGCAGGTCGTCTTTGGTGATCGGGTCGTTGGTGATGAAATTATCCGCCACGATTATCCCGTTTACCCGGTCTTT
>SCRK01000158.1 GCA_004298075.1 bacterium
TCGACAATAGTGTGGCAGCGGTAACAGTGCCCCGCGGAAATCGCGTGTGTTTCGATTTTTTCCAGCAAACCCAGAGATCTCAATTCTTCTATGACCGCCTCTCTTGCCTTGAAACGGTCAAGCCCGGAAAATTTTCCGGCTGATTCATTCATTGAACCATTCGGCCGCATAACATTGATAAAATCAAGTTTATGTTTTTTCCCTAGTTTATAATCGTTGGGGTCATGCGCCGGGGTAACCTTTACCGCGCCCGTGCCGAATTGCATATCCACCATGATATCGGCAATAACCTTGATCTGCCGGTTAACCAGCGGCAGTATCAACTCCTTGCCGACGAATTTCTTATAACGTTTATCTTTAGGGTTAACCGCTACCGCGGTATCTCCGAGCATGGTTTCCGGACGGGTGGTAGCCACGGTGATAAATTCCCTGGGGTTGTCTTTTAATGGGTATTTCAAATAATAAAGGCTGCCCTCAAGCTCGGCATGGGCTGCCTCTTCATCGCTTAAGGCGGTCTGGCAGCGGGGGCACCAGTTAATGATATACTGGCCCTGGTAGATCAGCTTTCTTTCATAGAGCCTGACAAAGACCTCGGTAACGGCAATCGAATACTCCTGGTCCATGGTAAAACGCTCACGAGCCCAATCGCAGGATGCCCCCAGTTTCTTCAACTGATGGATTATGGTTGAGCCATGCTGTTCTTTCCAAAGCCAGACCCTTTCAATGAATTTATCGCGGCCCAAGTCCTGGCGCTTTAAACCTTCTTTGGCAAGGGATTTCTCTACGACATTCTGCGTGGCAATCCCGGCATGGTCAGTGCCCGGCATCCAGAGGGCCTGGAAACCCTTCATTTTGTGATAGCGGATCAGGATATCCTGAATGGTGTTATTCAGCGCGTGGCCCATGTGCAAAATTCCGGTAACATTAGGCGGGGGGATGACTATACTGTAGGGTTTCTTGCCGGGAGAGGCTTTTGCTCCGAATAAATTGTTCTCCTCCCAGAATTTATACCACCTATCTTCCGTTTCTTTGGGATTATACTGCTTGGAGAGCTCTTCGGTCATTGTTGCTTATCTTTTAAAAGTTTATATTCTACGCTGTCAACCAAAGCCTGCCAGCTGGCCTCGATAATATTCCCTGAAACACCGATAGTATTCCAGGTATCTTCTTCATCCTGCGACTGGATCAATACGCGCACCTTCGCGGCAGTTCCTGCCTTTTCATCAAGCACGCGCACCTTAAAGTCAGAGAGATGCATCTTGGCCAAGGTCGGATAGAAATCCTTTAGGGCCTTGCGCAAGGCATTATCCAGGGCGTTTATCGGGCCGTCCCCCTCGGCAGCGGTGTGTTCCCTAACCCCTTTTACCTTTAGCTTAATTACCGCTTCAGAGGTGATCTTTTTGTTTGAGCGTTTTTCAATAACCACTTTAAAACCTTCCAGTTCAAAGAATTTTTTGTATTTCTTAAGCGCTTTTTGCATCAATATCTGGAAAGATGCCTCGGCAGCTTCGAACTGGAATCCTTTATGCTCCAGGGACTGCACCAATTCCAATATTTTCTTAGTCTGCGGGTCCTCTTTGCTTAGATCATAACTTAGGTCTTTGGCCCTAAGCAGGATCCCAGTCTTGCCTCCCAGCTCGGAAACCAAGATCCTGCGGTGGTTGCCCACCAAAGAGGGATCGATATGTTCGTAGGAAAGAGGATTTTTCATTATGGCGTTAATATGCATCCCGCCTTTATGCGCGAAAGCGGAATCACCTACAAAAGGCTGCTCATTCTTTGTGCGCATGTTGCTGATCTCGCTGACAAAATGAGATAAATGCGTCAGCTGTTTTAACTTTGCCTCCGGTATGCAATCTATATTGAGCTTTATCTTTAGGTTGGCGATGACAGGAATAAGGTCCGCGTTCCCGCAGCGTTCCCCATATCCATTGATGGTTCCCTGGACGATATTTGCGCCGGCCTCTACAGCGGCAATTGTATTGGCGATAGCGACCCCCGCGTCATTATGGCAGTGGATCCCTAAATCCACTTTGATACTGTCTTTTATTTCTCCTATTACGCGGGTTATCTCGGAAGTAAGAGCCCCTCCGTTAGTATCGCATAAACAGATCGCCTCTGCTCTGGCACTTTGCGCGCTTAACAATGTTTTTAAAGCGTAATCCTTGTTTGCTTTGTAAGCGTCAAAAAAATGCTCCGCGTCGTAAAATACCGTAAACCCTTTTTTAACCAGGTAGGTTACTGTATCGCTGATCATTGATAAATTTTCATCCAGGGTGGTTTTCAGTACCTCTTTCACGTGAAAATCCCAGGTTTTCCCGACGATAGTGATCACCTGGGCTTTGGATCTCAAAAGCGCTTTTAAATTAGCGTCATCTTCGGTTTTTGTATTGGGCCTGCGGGTCATGCTGAAGGCGCAGATCCTGGCAGTTTTAAGCTTGCGTTGGCTTACTTTCAGGAAAAATTCCCGGTCTTTTGGGTTTGAGCCAGGCCAGCCTCCCTCGATGAAAGCTATCCCTGTTTTATCCAGTTCTTCGGCAATACGGATCTTGTCCATTACCGAGTAAGATATCCCCTCTCCCTGTGAACCGTCGCGCAATGTAGTGTCGTATACTTTTACCTTTCGCATATTTGGCCTCTGGCTTTATTCAATCCAAACGCTTCGTGCATTTTTTTTACCGCTGTTTCAGCAAACCTCTTTTTAATAATACAGGATATGCTGATCTCGGAGGTTGAGATCATTTCAATGTTGACTTTATTATCCGCCATGACCTTGAACATCTTTGCGGCTACCCCGTGATGCGACTTCATCCCTACCCCAACGATGGAAACGCGGGCAATATCCTCATCGAGCAGGACCTCTCCGGCGCCGATCTTGGCAGCTACCCGCCTAGTGATCCTGCCGGCCTTAGCGCTTTCGTTTTTGGCGATCGTAAAAGATATATCTGTTGAGCGGGTATGGCTTACGTTTTGCACTATCATATCAACGCTCACCCCGGCTTCCGCCAGCTCTTTGAACAATTTTACCGCCACGCCCGGCTTATCAGGCACCCCGCAAAGGGTGATCTTAGCTTCATTCTTATTCAAGGTTATGCCGCTTACTACTACATCCTCCATCTTTTTTACCTCCTTGATGATCATGGTCCCGGGATCATTGGTGAATGATGAACGCACATGCAAAGGCACGTTGAATTTCTTGGCTACCTCGATTGAACGGGCCTGCATGACCTGCGCTCCGAGGGAGGCCATTTCCAGCATTTCATCATAGGTGATCTCTTTGATCATCCGGGCCTCAGGCTCAATGCGCGGGTCAGTGGTATAAATGCCTTTGACATCGGTGTATATCTCGCAGGAATCTGCCTCCAGCTCCTTGGCTAGGGCCACGGCAGTAAGGTCTGAACCTCCCCTGCCCAGGGTAGTTATATCCTGGTTTAAGGTCATCCCTTGAAATCCGGCCACGATGACTACCTTGCCCTTTTTTAATTCTTCTTTGATCTTATCCGCGCTTATTTTTATTATCCTTGCCCGGGTGTGGCTGGAATCGGTAATGATCCCTACCTGCGCGCCGGTAAATGAAATGGCTTCCAGCCCCAGTTTATGGATAGCCATGGCCAAAAGCGCTACCGATATCTGTTCACCGGTGGAAAGCAGCATATCCATCTCGCGTTCCGGGGGGTCGGCGTTTATTTTATTTGCCAGTTCGATTAATTCATCGGTGGTGTCCCCTAAGGCAGAAACCACTACCACCAGAGAAAATCCCTTTTTGCGGTAACCAACTACCCTTTCAGCTACCTTTTGGATGCGCTCCACATTCGCGACCGAGGAGCCGCCATATTTTTGCACAACCAGACCTTTACGCATTGCTTTCTCTCCTTCTCTGCTGCGCAGGCGGGATAAAATATTCCATCAGTTGATACCCGTTTTTGAAGATGAGCTCGGATTTTACCGCTTCTTTTTCGCTGTAATTAAGGAAGCCCCTGGGGACAATGTCTTTTCCGTAAATGGCAAAAGGCACCGGTTCAGAAGTATGTGTTTTTAAAGATACCGGGGTAGCATGGTCCGGTAACACCAGGATCCGGAAATCAGTTTTTTCCTTGCAATATTCCAGCATAGGCCCCACTATAAATTGGTCAAACCTTTCTATGGCGGTCAGTTTTTCCCTCAGGTCTCCGTTATGCCCGGCTTCATCCGGCGCCTCTACATGCACAAAGACAAAGTCATTCTTATTCAGAGACGCGATCGCAGCCCTGCCTTTTCCTTCGTAATCCGTATCATAATAACCGGTTGCCCCAGCTACATCAATAACCTCAAGGCCAAGTATCCTTCCCAGGCCTTTGATCAGGTCAACCGCGGAGATCACGCTGCCTGAAATACCGAACTTATCAATGAATCTAGGCATATTCGGTTTTTTCCCCTGGCCCCAGAGCCAGATCATGTTTGCCGGGTTTTCCTTCAGGTCAAGGCGTACGAGGTTTATCTCATGATTGGAGAGGATCTCTCGCGAATCAAACATAAGCTTAATGATTAGATCGGCATTATCCCCCTTAGGCAGATTTTTACTGATACTCTCTCCTGAGATATCATGCGGCGGCCGGCATTTTAAAGCCTCCAGCTTTAGTTCTGCCCCGCGTTTGGCCAGCAAGAGATGCCTGTAGCTTACCCCGGGATAAAATTTTATTTTATTAGTGCCTAATTTACGGTCAAGCAGCCTGATCAATTGCTCCGCTTCCTTTGATTTGATATGCCCGGCGCTGTAATCAAGCAGGGTGTCTCCAGCGGCTGTAATTAAATTACACCTGAAGGCAACATCATCATCCTCCAATTCAATGCCCAGGTTTGCCGCTTCCAAAGGCCCCCTACCTGAATAATATTTCTTTGGGTCATATCCCAGTATTGAAAGATTGGCCACGTCGGAGGCCGGGCTCATTTTGTCGGGAATAGTTTTTACAAGGCCTAACTCCCCGTTTTTGGCGACGAAATCCATATTTGGAGTGCGCGCTGCCTCAAGCGGTGTGCGCATATCCAGGCCCTCAATAGGGTAATCCGCCATGCCGTCGCCGACTAAAACAATATATTTGGACATAGTTAGAATTTTACTTCCGGCACAGTTTTTGCCTTCTCCTCGGCCTTAAAATATTCACTAGCCGGCTTATAACCGTAAAAACCCGCGATAATATTACCCGGGAACATGCGCACCGTGACATTGTAATCCTTCACCGCTTCATTATAACGCATGCGTTCAACGGCAATGCGGTTTTCGGTCCCTGAAAGCTCATCCATCAGCTTCAGAAAAGTATCATTTGCTTTTAAATTCGGATAATTCTCCGCTACAAAAAGCAGCCTGCTTAACGCGGAATCAAGCGCGCCCGCCGCCTTTACTTTTTCATCGATCGTACCTGCCTTAGCCCATTGTGAGCGGGCATTTGTGACCGCTTCGAAAACCCCTTTTTCATGAGCAGCATACCCTTTAACGGTGTTCACCAGGTTAGGTATCAGGTCATTACGCCTTTGCAGCTGGTTATCCACCTGCGCCCACTTAGCGGTGATCGTTTCATGCTTTGAGACTATGTTATTATATGTGCCGATAAAGGCGCTGATAATAATTACCGCCGCTATCACCGATCCGATTAAAATCTTTTTCATTTTTTCTCCTTTTTAAAATCCCCCTCCGCTTCCCCCTCCCCCGCCTCCGCCTCCACCAAATCCTCCGCCCCCAAATCCTCCTCCGCCGCTGTAACCGCCGCCCCAGAAAACATTATTCCCGCGGCGCCTAAATAATGTCGGTAAAAACAAGAACCCGAAGAAAAAAATGGAGACAATAAGCATGATTATAGGATGGTCGCTCGAATTGTCCTGTTCTGTTTTGGCCGGAATATTTAATTCGATATTCGCGTTCTTGGCTATAATTTGCGATATTTTAACTACCCCCAGATAAAGCCCCTGGCCGTATTCTCCATTTTTAAAATAAGGAACCATGTAATTGCGGCCAATTTCACCGCAGAGCCCATCGGGCAATACGCCTTCTATCCCATAACCGGTTTCAATGCGCCAGCGCCTTTCCTTTACCGCCAACAGGACAAGCACTCCATTGTCCTTGCCTTTTTTTCCCGGTTTCCACCTATCAAAGAGCATGCGGCTATATTCGATCTCATCGTAGGGCGCTATGGAATCTACGGTGACGACCGCAATTTCAACGCTTGTTTTTTCTTCCAGGCCCTGAATAAGGCTGTCCAGCTTGTCCGTATACTCGGGGGTGATAACCCCGGCAAAATCATTGATCCATCCGGAAGGTCGCGGCAATTCTTCGGCAAAAAGAGCCATCGGTAGGATAAGGAACAAAAAAACTATTGCTAATTTACGCATGTTCTTAAAGCTTATCTACCAAGTCTGCCGTTTTTTCAAGTTCTTCAATGAATCTGAGGAATAAGAGATCTACGCTGTCTTTATTCAAATGTTCATTTTTGTTCTTTACCGCCAGTATTCTCTCCCATACCGGAACTTCGATAGGGACTACTTTGGCCAATCCAGCAATGATCAGGTCCTTTTTATAGGGAGGCGTTATCCCCTTGAGCCGCAAAACATTCCTCAAGATATGCAGTGATGAGGTAAATGATTTAAGTAAAGCATGCAGAAGCAATCGTTTATCCCGGCTTGACTTAAGGTATAATTGCCGCAGGGAAATAAGCTTTATCTTTAGCTCATGCTCGCACTGAAACCTTAAATTGCCGGTATCTACATTAATATCCTTAAGGCAGTCTTTTCCGTAAATAACCGTATAATTCTCTTTCATATCCAGGAATTCGATCGGGAATATGTCTGTCGAGCGGTCAATTTGATCTTCGGTCAGGAATAAAGGTTCAAATGCCGGGAATTTGCCGACGATCTCAGCGCCTTTTTTTAAAGCCGAGGTTCCGGGGTCTTTCAGTATGACCAGGAAGTTCAGGTTGGAACGCCTGTCCACGAATTCACCGCTTGCCGCGCTCCCGTATAGAATAACCGAGACCAGATCGTCGGAAAACCGTTCTTTAAGCTTATTTACAAAGAGGCTGATATTGTTCTTTAACTTATTAGAAATATTAATTTCCGGCACATTTCCTCCCGATCAATTTAACCAGGTTATCGGCCATCTTCGGCTTGGATAAGAATGGCCCGTAAATCTTTTTACTCTCCACGAAGTAGGCGCTATACCGCTTTTTGCGCGAGGTATTAGCTACTACGCAGTCCAGAGCAGCTTCCTTGACAAGCTTACGACCTTCTTTTATAAGTTTCCCCGCTTGCATACCCGGCTCAAATTTAAAGCCGGCTAAATAGGAACGGGGCTTTAATTTGCGCAGGGAATTTATGATCTTGGGTGTTGGTTCCAGGATCAGCTTCAGGTTTTTAACCTGCGAACTGATCTTTTTATTGCTTACTGACCTGGGTTTGAAATCCGAAACCGCGGCCGCGTGAATTACAATATCATAATCTTTATTAAGCTCCCTCTTCAGCAGGTCATTTAACTCGTTGAAGAGGGAAAAACGTTTTAGCTTGACCAGGTCATTTAATCCGCTAGGCTCAACCGGGCCTAGTAAAAGGGTTACTTTGCAGCCCTTTTGAGCAAACTTATTAGCTAACAGGATACCGGTTTTTCCGCTGGCAGTGTTGCTGATGACCCTTACATTATCAATAGGGACCCAGGTGGGCCCTGAAGTTATCAAAACTTTCTTGTTTTTTAAATTAGTAGCCAATCTCTTTCAATATTGCTTTTATATCAGGTTTGATCAATTTTGGTTTTTTCACGCACTTCAAAGCCCTCTCCGGGTCCTTTAATCCGTGTCCGGTCAAAATACAGACGATCCGGCATTTATTTTCCGGCTTTGCCTTCTTAAAATATCCGCTTTCTACCAGTTTTAACAGCCCGGCTATCGAGGCGCAAGACGCAGGTTCTGCGAATACCCCTTCTTTTTCCGCCAACATCCTGTAAGCGTGAAGAATTTCTGGATCTGAAACCATATCGATCAGGCCTCCGGATTCATCCCGGGCCTCAACCGCCTTCTTCCAGCTTGCCGGATTGCCTATGCGTATAGCGGTGGCGATCGTTTCGGGGTTTTTGATCGGTTTATTCCTTACGATAGGGGCTGCCCCCTCTGCCTGAAAACCCAGCATCACCGGAAGTTTACCGCTCCTTGCTGCTGATTTGTATTCTTTATACCCCTTCCAGTAGGCGGTAATGTTGCCGGCGTTTCCTACCGGCATAACCTGAAAATCAGGGGCATCGCCAAGATGGTCGCATATTTCAAAGCTTGCGGTTTTTTGCCCTTCAATGCGAAAAGGATTGAGGGAGTTGACCAGGGTTATGGGGTATTTGGCGGCGATCTCTTTGACTAGATCAAGGGCCGCGTCAAAATTTCCTTTTACTGCCAGGACCTTGGCCCCATGAATTAATGCCTGGCTGAGCTTTCCCAGGGCGATAGCTCCGCTGGGGATAAGCACCACGCATTTTATCCCCGCTGCCGCGGAATAGGCTGCTGCCGAAGCCGAGGTATTTCCGGTAGAGGCGCAGATGACTGCCGCGGCCTTCTCCTGGCAGGCCTTGGATATGGCCATGGTCATTCCCCGGTCTTTAAATGAGCCCGTCGGGTTGAGTCCTTCATATTTTAAATACACCTCTGTGTTTTTCCCTGCCAGCCGGCTTAAATACCCGGCGTAGATCAAAGGGGTGTTTCCTTCATTCAGGGTAATTAGAGGGGTATTCTCATCTACCGGAAGGAATTCTTTATATTTCCGGATGATCCCGTTATAGCTCTGTTGGTCCATTAAACACCCTCGATCCGTATAGCTACTGATTTTTCCTTGATATCCGGCAGCCCGTCGATCATTTTCAGGGCAGCGCGTAAATTCTTTTCTTTTGACTGATGCGTGATCATAACAACAGGCACGATGCTGGATTTTAGCCTCTCTTTTTGGGTAACCGAGGCAATGCTGATGCCGTATTTTGCCAGGATGCCGGCTATCTTGGCCAATACTCCTGGCTTATCCACCGCTGTGATGCGGATATAATATTTGCTTTCAAATTCATCTATTTTACGCAAAGCCTTAACCAGGTTGTCTTCAACGATATTCAAAGTCGGACGGAAAAGGCCGGCTTTTATATCCTGGGTAAGATCGGCAATATCGGAAACAACCGCCGAGGCAGCGGATAATTGCCCCGCACCCGGGCCGTAGAACATCAGATCGCCTGCCAAGTCGCTGGAAACATAAATAGCGTTAAAAACCCCGTCAATTGAAGAAAGCAGGTGCTCCCGGGGTAATAAGGTAGGATGCACTCTGACCTCTAATTCATCGGTTTCTTTCTTGGCGATAGCCAGTAACTTTATCTCGTAGCCCAACTCCTTGGCATAGGCGATGTCGGCGCTGGATACCCGCGAGATCCCCTCAATAAAGATATCCTTAAGGCTGACGATCCTCCCAAAGGCAAGGTAGGTAAGCAATACCAGTTTATGCGCCGAATCGATCCCTTCGATATCCAGGGTTGGGTCTTTTTCAGCAAAGCCTTTGGCTTTAGCTGAATTAAGCGCGCCGGCGAAAGAACAATTCTCCTTGGACATTTGGGTAAGCACGAAATTAGATGTACCATTGAGAATGCCGAAGATGCTGTTGAATTTATTGGCAATCAGTCCTTCCTTGATGGATTTAATGATCGGTATTCCCGCTCCTACGGAGGCCTCAAAGTAAATATTTTTCCCCCGCTGGGCTGCCTCAGCGAACAATTCCCTGCCATGTTCGGCCAGCAGCGCTTTATTAGCGGTAACCACATGCTTGCCTTTTTTCAAAGCGGATAAAATGTATTCCTTGGCCGGGTTTATCCCCCCCATTACCTCTACGATAATGTCGATCTGCGGGTCATTGATTATTTCATTGGCATCGTTAGTAAGCAGGGATCTGTCAACTTTTACCTCCCGTTTCTTCAGGATATCCTTGTCGCAGATCTTTTTGATGGTTATCTCTATCGCGATCTTTTGGGCCAACAGGGACTTCCTTTGCTGCAGGATCTTGACCACGCCGCTGCCGACATTGCCGAATCCGATAAGCCCGATATTGATCTTTTTCATGACTTACCCTTTCTTGAGATAATAACCTACTGTTTCATTGATAATTTTACGGTGTTTTTCGTCAATTGCCAGAAAGACAAGGCGCGTATCATAAATTATATCCTTGGTGATCTCTTTAGATTCCAGGACTTTGCCGATAAGCATTATCGGGTTCGGATCAAAGGGAAGCCGTATCTCAAGAGCCAGGTTTGTCCCTGGCTTGAACTGGCAGTTGGTGGTAAGCAGCATACCGCCGAGGCTTAAATTCCTGGTCTGGGTTATGTCAGAGTTGCCGTTACTTTCCAGTATCCTGTAGGAAACAATGAACCTGCCTATAGCGCGCGGGAATTTTCTTTTTTCTATGCCGGAGTAGCTCATTTGCGTACCTCCTTTAACGACGTTTTGGCAGATTATATTTAATCAGCCATTCCACGTAATCACGGATCAATTGTTCCTGCTCTTTGCTCAAACTCGCGAACTTTATTCGCGTGGCATTCCCGATCGACTCAATTACTTTTCCCTCTACCTCCAACCAGTGAAAAGGATCAAAAGGGATCTTGATGAGGAGTTTAAGGGTCTCTCCCTTGGGGAAACTCTTCCTGGTGTTCAGCAGGATCCCCGCTTTACTTATGTTCTTGATCGTGGTTGAGTCCCAACAGCTTGGGCATTGTGAGGCTTGGCTGTATTTCGCTGTCAGGGTCTTCTCGATCCTGGGAGCATTCCTTCTCTCGTTATCCATTGCTGCTCCTTTATCCTTTAATTTATATCGGGGCGACAGGACTTGAACCTGTGACCTCAGCGTCCCGAACGCTGCGCTCTACCAAGCTGAGCCACGCCCCGTATTACAACTCCTACTCCTCTTTACTTCTCCTGGTCATTAGATCCCGCACAGCCTGAAGCGGGGATTTGTGTTTATATAATAATCCATAAACTTCTTTTGTTATGGGCATCTCTACTTTGTATTTTTTGCTTAAGGCATAAGCCGAGCTTGCCGTAGGAACCCCTTCGGCAACCATTTGCATATGCTTATGAATTTTTTTTAAAGATCTTCCCTTGCCGATCTGCTCTCCCACAAACCTATTCCTGCTCTCTTGGCTTATGCAGGTAGTTACCAGGTCTCCTAATCCGCTTATCCCGCTAAAAGTTTCAAGCTTAGCACCCATGGCTTTGCCTAACCTGGATATCTCAGCTAAACCTCGCGCCAGGATCGCCGCTTTAGTATTGGTCCCAAATCCCAGGCCGTCCGATACTCCGCAGGCAATAGCGATAACATTCTTTAAGCTTCCCCCTAATTCCACCCCGATAATATCGGCATTTGTATACACCCGGAATTTTTCCGTATTAAAAACGTTTTGTAAAAATTTTCGTATCTCCATATTGTGAGAGGCAATTACCGCGGCAGTGGGAACTCCTTTTGCCACCTCCCGGGCGATAGTCGGCCCGGACAGGACTGCCAATTTTACCGCCCCCAATTCTTCGCGCACTACTTCGGACATCCTTTTCAATGACCTGATCTCAATGCCTTTAGTAACACTTAAGAATACCGCGCTGCTATTGAAATGACCTTTGATCTTTCTTAAGACCTGCCGGGTATATTGCGAAGGGATAGCCAGGACAATGAGCTCTTTGCGCTCGAGGGCTATTTTGAGGTCGCTGGTTATTTCAACC
>SCRK01000159.1 GCA_004298075.1 bacterium
CTTACGGTCAAGCAGCAGGCGCAATAAAGTCAGGCTGTCCTTGCCCCCGGATACGGCAACGGCTATTTTATCTCCGTCGGCAAGCATTTCATAATCCATGATCGCCTTGCCCATGCGCTTGGAGATATAATATTCCGTTCCCTGCAATGTCCCCATATATTGTCCTTTATTACTGATATTTCGCTCTCGGGATATTGTACGCGTGCGAAATTTTTCGCCGTGTGCTACGGTTTACGGCTCGTTCCGGCAGCACAGGTTCCTTACGCATCGTGAATTGCCTACGCTCGCCGTAAAGCCTTGCACACATCTAGTTATAGCAATGCCGAAAAATTTCTAATTGCACGCTTAACAATATCCCTCGGCAAAATATCTATCTTTAGTAAAATTTCCTAGCATACTTCAATTATAATAGAAAGGAGGCAAAAATAGAAAGATTAACGCCTTGGATGGGCACATTTTGGGCACAGAATTTTATTCTTCTAATGCTAGCAACTGTAGTGTTTTTCGATAGCGTTTTATAAACTCAGGTAGTGCTTTTTCAGGGTTATGATAGAAAAATGCTGAATCATGCCCATGCATTTCATCCAGCTGTAAAGTATGTCTGATCTTCTGTATTGCATTTGGACGAACCTCTCGATTCTCTCCTCCATAGGCTATTTGAACTCTTAGATTATTTCTGGTAATATGTACGTACCCTCTCATCGGAAGTGAAAATTCACAATCTTTTTTCTGAAGAATTACCCGGAGTTCGCGAAATTTTATGGGACGAGTCGGGATAGTTTTACGATAAGATTTAGAGCGAATCCATTCGGCTATAGTCAATACCTCCCCATCACTCTGATTATAATCATGATCCCATTTAAGTTTGTGATCTGCTATAGCCGTCATAAAATCTTTTAGTTCATCCTCAGGACAGTCTATACTAAGTCCATTCTTATCTAAAAATACTAGCGTAGATACTAAAGCAGTCCTCTTATTCCCGTTGTGGAAAACGTGATTAAGCGTTAACGAATGTAACGATGCAGCTGCAGCCAATTCTACGGTAGGATATTTTTGATAACGCTCAAAGGATGTGCCACCGCGCATCATTGCAGATGCAAGTAACGATTGGCTTGCTAGTCCTGGTGGGTCAATTCGCTCAACAGTGTTTTCGAACTCCCCTACAAGAAAATAATGTATTTTCTCTACATCTTCGCAATTTAAATAATCCAATTCGTAGCCATGAGCTCTTTTGAGAGGAATGATGCTTTGTAATACTTTCCCTTTTGCAACTGGGCTATCTCGGTTACCGGAGTTAATAAGGGAATCAGGGGGCTCTTCCTTGATATGGACCGGATGCAAAATAATCGTTTTATCTTCTGGAGATTCTTTCTTTGAGATTCCTAGAGCCACCTCTACCGCACGAATCTGATTTTTAGGAACTACAGCTGTCTCTTTCTTAAACTGCAGTCCGATTTTATCTTCCAAAATGAGAAGAGCATCATCTGATGATAAACCTGCTTTTTTCGCAAAAGCGGCTACTGTCCTATTCTTACGCGACATAATATATCTCCAATGAAGCAAAAACCAATTCTGCAATAAACGCGGCTGGCGAGGATTGGCTCGAGCAGCATCTTAAAATTCGAGCGGGCACGGATGCCCCGCTAATAAAATCAGGCAGAGCGAGAATTTTACCGAAGCGCAGCTCGCCACGCCGGGGCGAGCAAGCGGTGCTGCGAGAGGCAAGCCTCGGCAGCCGCTAATTTATAACCTACCAGAATCCGCGACCATCTTATGGATTTCTTTGTTTATTTTGTGCTTCAATAATTGTTCGAGGGATATCGGAATTCTGAGCGACCAGTTTTTCGGGCTGATCGTGCCCGGAGTATTGATCCTCCATTGATAGGGGTCCCCCTCAAAAATACCGGCAGGATACAACCAGTCAACAATGGTATTTATGCAAAATATCGAGCTTGCCTCCAGGCTTATCTTTAATGCCAGCCTGATGATCTCCGGGTCGCATTTTTCCCTCA
>SCRK01000160.1 GCA_004298075.1 bacterium
GATTGTCAGAAGAGGCAGTGATGGGAAAGAAACAAGTATTAAGGCAGGGGATGTTTATAATACCGCGCAATATATGTTCCGTCAGGCAATCTGGGAAAAGGCGGTAGAGAATAAAAAGAACGCGTTTAATAATGACAATGATCTAGAAGCCGCTATAGGATTAGAAAATAATCTTAAAGATGGTAAAGTAATAATAAGCGTAGAAGAAATGAAGGCTGCTGCCAGAGAGGTTTATCGTGGTTTTGCTTCAGATGTTTTGAAGGCAAAGCTAAGCGAAGCTGTTGAGAAAGATGCGCAGAGAAGGGTAGCAGCAGAGGCAAAAGAGCATCAGGTTAGAATAGATAAAGAGATAGACAGCTTCTTGAACCCTCAGATAGAGCAAGCAGCAAAAGAAGCGTCTAGAAATAATGAAGTGCAGGCCAACAAAGCAGCAGTTGTTGAAAGGCTTGTTGAGCAGGAGAAAGAGGCGCACAGGAAGGCCGGGACATTAGAAAGCTGGGATGAAGCATTAGCAAGAGACTGGCACACAAAACAGTTCGAGAGCCAATTTAGAAACCAAAAATCCGGAGAAGTTGAAAGGCTTGTTGAGCAGGAGAAAGAGGCGCACAGGAAGGCCGGGACATTAGAAAGCTGGGATGAAGCATTAGCAAGAGACTGGCATTCTAAGCTTATGGATACTGGTAGAGAAGCCGAGAAGTTAACAGCAAAATTGATGTTAGAAGGAATAGCTAAAGAAGCACAGCGTGTAGCTGAAGAAGAACTGCGCTCAACCAGAGAGAATTTAAGAGAACAATATGCAGAACAGTATCCATATGATGAAGAAGGATTGGCATTAGGGTGGCATAGAGAGCAGGCTAAGAGGGATTTTGAAAGATCTCTTGAGTATAAAGAAGAGGTTGATAACGCTATTGCTTCTATTCTTTTCGGTCATAACTTAGAGAAAGCTATGGAATTGACCTTGCTTGAGCATAATTTAGCCGGCGCCATTACGCATATGATCAAGAATGATGATTTTTCTGTACAGAATGTATTTAACCGGGTTAACCTGCTTTCCTTTTCCATGGGCAAGATAATGCCTTTTGTCCCGGCAGAAAGAATGGAAGCCTATAAATATATGTCAGCCAAAGACAACATGGATAGAAATCTAAAAAGGGATGCATTAAAGCAGGCAACCAAAGCTCAAGCGGTTATGGAAGAGGCTAATAGGACTAACCAGATATATCAGGCTATCCAGTCTAAGCTCAGGGCAGAAAATCGCAGTGTGGTTACCTTAGAAGATGTGAGGGATGCTCTTAAATCAAATTTAGGCGGAGAAGCTGCCGGTGAAATTGATTTAGCAGTTAAGAGGAAAATTGAAGAGTTAGATGAAAAGATTAATGCGATTAAAGATTTTGATACTTTGGAAGGCCAAAAGAATTTATGGGAGATATTAAAGAGTGAAGGATTAGAGGCATCTTGGGAACAAATTGATAGGCTTGTAAGGCAAGAGAAGGAATCTGCTAAAGAAGGCTGGGATGAATCCCTGGCAAGAGAATGGCATACTAAGTCAATTCTTAAGGATAAAATAGCGGAATTGAAAGAAAAAAAGACGGCTGAAGCAAAGCTTAAAGCCGGTAAGGAAGTATATGAAAAAGCAAAATTAGAAGCGCAGAACCTTTTCGGCCGGGATTTTAATACGCTTGCGGATTTTATGCACGCCCGCTACCTGATGAGCGAGGAATTCGGCGGTTTAGGAAAGGAGATTTACCAGCGCGCTCAGGAAATAACAGGCAGACAGAAAGCCGTTGGGTATTTTGGCGAAGGAAAGCCGGAGGATGTGCTTGCTCAGGCAGCGCGAGAAGTTATCGAAGAGCGGCTAATCGATCAAGAAACCGACCGTCGCTTGGCAGAACAGCTAGCAGGGCGTGAGCAAAAAATAGATGCGCTTGTGGAGAGAGAAAGAAACATAATGGAAAAATCAAGGCAATTGGATCGTTGGGATGAAGGTTTGGCAAGGGAAAGGTATGCAAGAAGCCATGAGGAGAACGATCCTTTGCCTTCAAGGGAAGAGATAAGAGGACAGGTAAAAGCTGAAAAAGAGGCTAGCCCTGATTTATATACAGATTCAAAGGATTTCTTGGGCAGGGACCTCAATAATATACTGGTTTCTATCGGCCAGGCTGCCAAACAGCCTTTATTTAAGAAAGATGCGTTTATGACAAAGGAGGTTGAAACAAAGGCGAAGGATTCCAAAGTGCAAGAATTAACAATCTTCTCAGATCACGCATCCTATAAAAAGGCAGGAGAGTTGGCTGAGGGTTTGCCGGCGAAAGAAAAGGCTTTGATGGGAGAGCTGTTTAAAGGCTCTTTGGACGCAAACACAATAGCCAAAATGCGCACCGGTACTATCAATGAAAAATCATTGTATGAACTGGCGCGCAGTACGCACTATAAAACACAGCTTGCGCAGCTAAGCATATCTGACTTGTTTGCTATGCAGCAGAATGTTGAAGCAAAGCTAAGGCATGAAACAGCTAATAGGTCCGATACAGCCGTAGCCAATGAAACCGCAGAAATTCACATGTTTGGTTTTGGCAAGGTGGTATTGCTGGATTTAAAGGCAGAGATAGATTCGATGATCAGCGATCTTCTATTACAGAAGCTTGGTAATTCTGAGAACCGCCAGTCTTTCTCCCGGGTCCTTGAAGCCCAAAGAGAGAATAACAGATTGAAGACAGAAACTGATACAGTGCAATTTGTGGAAATAGTAAACGGGCAGAGAGTGGCGCATGATTTTCTTTTGACTGAAGGGGTGAGAAATAAGGCGATTGAAGCAACCACGAATTTTGTGGGGGCTCTGATGTGGAAAACTTTAGATGAGGATCAGAATAAATTAGAGCAATTGATTTCGTATTTAAAAGCCAGCCTGAAAAATGGGTCAACCTCTATTAGTATTAAAGAAGCTTTTGATAAGGCAGAACTCGGTATTCCGGAAGGTTTTAGGGATTCACCTTTCCTGCAGCTGCCGGTAATGGAGAATATGCTTGACATGCTGGTGCCGCAAGTGGAAGGGCTGGGAGCCAATAGGGAATTAGTGAAATTGGCAGGTGGAAAATTCGAGGTTATTTTTGGGGACATAACCGGTGAGCAGGCGAAGGAAATTAAGGGTATAACCGAAGCGATTGGGGAATTGTCTGAAATATCCGCGGGACACAACAGGCTTATAGCTGAAGTCCTTTCAAGAATTGAAGAGAAGAGCGTGGAAGAAAAAGGTGAGCTGAGGAAAAAGATCGAAGATGTCATTATTGAGAAAGATCCTGCAAATCTTGCCAAGGCATTAGATACTTTAGAGAAGATGTATGGTGAGAAACTTAAAGAAATGGGCTATTCTGATACAGATATTGCAGGCTTGAAGAATGATTTAAGAACCAAGGTGGAAAAATTGGCAAAGTCTTTAATTGAATGTAAAGATAATTTAGAAAAAGCGATTGGTAAGGAATTCTCATCTTTAAAAAGCTTAGAAAGATTCCTGCAGATTTTTAATATGGGGCGGGAATGGGCAAAAGACATTGAGACAGGCAAAGGTAAGGATGTTAAAGAAGGCAGCATAAAAGCGATTAAGGCTGAGATTGGGAAGATCCATTTAAGTTACCTCAAAGGCGACTATAGCAGCAGGGGCGAGCGTGATATTAAATTAGCCCCGCTTAAAGAAAAGCTTTTTAATCAGTTGAGGGCATCAAATAAAGAGAAGATAGATGAGCTAAGGGGTATTTTAAAGGATATTAAACTAACGGATAATGCGGTAGCTGCACCGACTGCTGTATTTAATAAAGAAGCCGGAGAAGTAACTCTTAAATTAGGCGATGAATTTGTCGATATAATACTGCCTGAATTAAGGTCTAAGGATGATAGTAATAATGACTTGACTGGAGTTCAGAAAATAAGAGATCTTACTTTAAGCAGGCTTGTTGAGGCGAATAAAGATTTTCAATCCAAGTATGGATTAGCGAAAATAATTGAGAAAACCATAGAAGAATCCATGGCAGGGAAGGAATTTGAATCTCAAGACAAGCAGGAGGCTTATAGGGTAGAACAGGTTATACTTGCTGTGAGAGAGGTTGGCAAAGCGATTATGCAAGAATTCAATGCCTATAAAGTGCGCAATATATTGGAAAGCAAAGAAATCAGCAATAAAGAAAAAGCGTTAGAGATTTCCGATCTTTTAAATTCTCCGGTAACAGGTGATCAGATTAAAAATATTACAGAAATAGATAGTTTTATCAACAGCAAGAAAGATGCCTTTAAAGATATGAAACTGATTCAGCGTGAGTTCATTAATATCCTTACAGGAAAAGAACTTATAGAAGCGGCAATGGGCAATGGAAAAACTTTGGCTGCCGGATTAGCCTTGATTGCTGACAGGCTTATCAGAAAAGAGGATGCTTCGGGTATATCTTTGTACATGAATCCTAGTAGTATCCTGGTGGCCAAGACCATTAAAGACTTGCAATTCTGGGGTAAATTGTTCGGCCATAAAGTTGAGAATTTCAATGCTTATGTAGAGAATCTTCCTACTACTTTATTATATGCTATGTTAAAGAGGACTGACTCTATTTTTGTGGGAAGTATGGATACTGCTCCGCAGATATTCAATAAGAGGATTTCTATGGATATATTTGAGCGTGAGGCAGTGGAAGGGATCTTTGAATATCTGCGGGAAAAGAACAGTTTTGTGGTTTGGGATGAAGCGCAGAATTTGATTCTTTCGCAGATAGAGGCTATTGTGGGCGAAGGCCACGCCTCTTTAGAGAAATACAGAAGCAGGGGTATAATGCTTTATAACGCGATCAAGAAATTAGACCAAACGCGTGATTTTAAGAAATTAGAGATCACTCTTTCTTCAGCCGAATATGCCAGCTACTGGGATAAAACAGCTTCTTCGAGCCTGCTTAATAGCTTCAAGGGTTCTGATCAGCAGGCCTGGACAATGGTAAGGGATAGGTTTATAGCCTCAAGAGGGCTTGAGAATGCTATTAGAAGAGAGCTGGGTAATGATAAAAATATCGGGGCGGGCGAGATTGCCAGCGCTTTCTCAGCATATATGGAAAAAGGCAAGAGAGTGGCGTTTACCAAAGAAGGAAGAGTGGTACCTGCAGAGAGCGGTATGAACGCGAACCAGATCCTGCAGGATCCTATGTATACGGTGGTCAGCGCCTTAAGAAGAGCTGAGATTTCAGGAAATAATGTGCGCATAAACTGGAGAGATTCTTCTACGGGCGGCACAACTACCGTTGCCTCTAACGCCCTTTGGTTCTTAAGAGAGGTTTCCGGCAGGCATACGGCGTTATCCGGCACGCTCAGCCCGTATAAACATTCTTTGTCGCTTTTATTCGATGGAACAGTAAATACATTAGGAGGGAAGCCGGCGCTTAATTATAAAGTTACAGATGCTCAGGGAAACCCAGTAGCGCCATATCTTGAATTTTTAGTAAGAGGATCTATTGAGCATAAAGTTGAGATCGCAAGAGGTTCTTATAAAGAGTTAGCAGCGAAAGTAAAGGAAGTTTTGAATAAGGATGGCGCGTTTATTTCTGTGCGTCAAACGGAGCTTGCAGAATTAAAGAATGCGTTAAAAGAAGCAGGCTTATTAGATAAAGCCGACATTTATGATAACGCTATTGGCAATGACAGAAAGATTGAGTTAGGCAATGCTTTAGAAAGGATGGGTAAAGGCCAGATTATAGTGGCAGTATTGGAAATTGCCAAAGAAGGGTTGAATGTGGCTGAAGGCGTGCAATTATTCCACGCCGCGGATAAGGGGGATATAAGCGGAGCGCTCCAGTTATTTGCCCGTATTAATAGAACTAATAGCAAAAGTAACCTGGATAATATCAATCTTTTCTTCACCAGAGAAGGGGTGAATAAATATCTGCAGGATAATCATCTGGTAAGTACAGTATTAAAGGAAAGATGGGAGGCAAGAAAGAAAGAGATAAGTGAGGGCCAAGGTTTACCTGAAGCAAAACAGGCTGAAATAGCTACACTGGATAACCTGATATCCAATTTAGATAATCTTAAGAAATCCGATAGCATAATAGCTGACGAAATGGCAGTCTTACTTGCTTTCCATATTGGTGAAGAGGTTCTTAAATCTCAAGTTGCGCAGGAGCAGTTTAATAGAGTAGTGCAGGATTTAGGCATAAAAATGCCCTTTGAAATGTTAAAGGCATTATGGACAGAGCGCGTGTTTACCTCAAAGGGCACCCCGCAAGAAAAGATATATGAAGCAAGGCTTGATTTTTTAAGCCAGGTCGAACAGGAATTCATCCTGAAACATAATTCAGAATTATATGCTTCTTATGCTTTTAAAGATAAAGCCGACCCTATGGATATAGCTAAGAATATTTTAACCAGCATGTCCAGGCAGATAGCGACACTTACGGATGTACTTTCCGGAGTATCCAGCCGTTTTGCCAGCAAGGATTACGAGTATACCAACGCGGTATATTATCAATTAACACAGCATAAAGCCGCCAAAGAGATTTTATTAGACAAACAGGCAAGAAAAGAGATCGATGACATATTTAGCCTGAAAGAATGGGATTTTGAGAGCAGTTTGCAAACCAAGTGGGAAAAGAAAATGCAGAGTAGGATAGGAGGAGAAGGAAATAACAGGCAGACAGCTCCTCCCGTGGATGCCACCTATGCTCAGATGGCAGATAATCTTAAAGAAGATATTAATACCAAGGTCAGTAAGACAGCGGGCGATAAAACACATGTAGTAGATAACTTATTAGATTGGTCGGTATATTTAGCAGATAACGTATTCCTGCCAAGCGTAAGAACCTCCAGTAATTCCTCTAAAGAAATTGTAGCTGAAAAGGCGCAAGTCCTCCGGACAGTAAATGCCTACGAAGCGTTACTTCAGAAAAAATTAGGAGACACCCTTAAATTCAACCAGGAAACCAAAGATAAATTGAGCTTGGCTTTGGATGGTTTAGGGAAGAACAGCTTCAGCCCGTATTTTGCCGGAGTGTTGGCAGGGGAATTAAGCCAGATAGCTTCAAGCGAAGGTTATAATGGTACGGCAGGCGGAGCGTTCCTTGCTACCTTAGCTAATTCAATTTTGAATATAGCAAATAATGCAAGCTATGTAATAAATGGCTCAAACACGCAGGATATAAATTTGCTCCAGACCGCAATTAATGTGAATAACGCTATTAACAATAGTGTCGGGGCTTATCCAGGCTTAAGCGTATCGGATCAAAAGCTCTTTAAAGATTTACTCTCTTTGGCGATTAACCCGGTTGTGGAAAAAGAAGGGGATAGCGAAGGATTATACGGTTACAACAGATTAGAAAAACTTGTTGGCAGGGCTCATTATATTGAGGCAGTTGCCGGTAAAGGCGCGGCCGCAAGAACTCCATATTTTGTGCAGACTCAAGACGCTATGGTTAATTACTGGTTAGGTTTAAATAAAACGAACAGTATCGGTTCCTGGTTGCGCAGAGGCTTTGCCCAGAAAGACCGCGGTTCAGATAATGTTAAATGGGAAGCGATGATCCGGCCTTTTGAATATTCTGGTAAAACATCGTTGTGGAAGATGTCCAGGGTTTTAAATGCCAACCCGCTTTATTCTTCAGTGTCCCCCCTATTTACCGATCTTAAACTTACTGAAAAACAAAAGAATCTCATGCTTGCCGGAGGAGCGGCTGCAGCTTATACCTTGGCATGGGCCTCTTTCTCCCTTTTAACTATGGGCGCGGGTTTAGTGGCTGGCGCAGGCATAGCGCTGGCCTTAAGAGAGAACAGAAAAGACTTTATAAAGCTCGATGATAAACTTAACGCGATTAGCGGCCAGGATAAACTGCTTAAAAATTATATGTTGGCTCAGCATAAAGCCGCCCAGGATACCGCAAAGGGGTATCTGTTACAGCAGAAAGATTATCCAAAGTTAATGAAGGCTTTAGGGTTTATACGGCCGTTCTCGCCGTTCAGCTATTTCTATATTAAGAATTCACCTTCAGACCGCAACCTGTTTAATATGAGCTTTAATAAATATTTTAAATCCTCATACGGGATCAAGGATGCCGGAGACCAGGATTTAAGCTTGATAGAGCAATTGAATAAAACATATAGCATGTTTGCAGCCGAAGGAAAGAACAGGGCGACTCGCAGATTGCTGGGATTTATTCCTGTGCGGGAAGGCAGGCTTAATCTGGGGATGTTAACGAAATTTAATGAATCTTCTCTCGAGGCCAGGTTAAAGCAGGTGGATGAGATTTTGGGGACTACTTTTAGCGATGATTATAAAGGCATTGAAGAATTAAAGAACAAAGGATTGGATACGGATGCCCCAATTGAAGTTTTACAAAAGATTTTAGGAAAATTAGGCGCTAAGGCAAAAGCAAATAACGGCAGAGAAATTGATATGTTTGATATCGCTGCTTCCGGTATGAAAGCAGATAAAACAAAGAGAGCGGAATATCAAAAGTTAATTAATTCTTTGTATGATATTTCTACTGAGATTGTAAATAAAGATACCATGTCAGAAGCTGAATATAACAAGAAAATGCAAGGCTTTAAAGATACGCTGGACAGCGTAATTACTCATTTGCAGGGGCTCTCTACCGCAAATATTGCCTCAAGGACCGAAGAAAAAGCCAGCAGCATAACCAATGCTCGTATTAATAAGAGATTAGGCGAGTTGTTAAATAATGACGCGAGCTTTATTAATAACGATATTGAAGCAAGGGGAATAAACAATTTAAAAGGCTTAATTAAGAATGAATTAGAGAAGGTAGACATAAATAAAGAGCTTTCCCGGGAAGCCGTTGAAACTGACGATAAGTTGGGCGCAAGAATCCTGGATCAGAGAAACCATATTATTGCGGGAATAATTTCAGCTATCGCTTACGCAGAAAGCCACCTGGAAAAGAATATAGGTGATGAATATAATGAAGTACTATTTACCAAATATGTACGCGGCATTCTAAAGGATGGTTCTTTGGGCCTTAAAGATAAAGTAGAGCGGTTGCACAAATTAGCTGAGACAGGCGCTGGAGAATATAAGCATTATATAAGAGCCCAGGAAGAATTGAGGAAGATTTTAGGCTCCGATAGGGAAACATTCATTTATCAGACACAGGAAACGGCCCAGAGAAAGAAAGCAGACAGGCAATTTAACAAGAAGCTTCTTGAACTTATAGGCGGGATGGAAAGGCTGTTATTGCTTAAATACGAAGCGCAGGATATGGTAGGCGATCATACCCTCCCAGAGCATACAAAATATTTCTATCAGATAGCCCTGGAAATGATGAATGACTTCAGCGCCAAGAATGCGGGAGCATTAGCGAAATTAAAATCTAATCCTTCTATTGCAGCAATCGCGGGATTTCCGGAAATCTCATTACCCCACCTCCATAAATTAGCCGGCTTAAAAGAGCTTATTTCTCTTTATAAGAAGGAATTGGCTTTGAGTGATGATGTGGTAGCTTATGATAAAGATGGATATAAGGGTTTATTAAAGAGCCTGGGAATTGAATTAAACTCAGCTAAGATCCGGCAGGAAGTAGTTGCCGTTACAGGAGCGGCAGGTTTTGCAAATATTGAAAAGAATATTAAGGATTATATATTGGATAGAGTAGTAACAGCGATAGCGCTTAAGGCCAAAGGCTATCTGCGGCCTGGCATGGATCTTACCGATATTGTGCCGCTTATGGGTTTTACCGGCAAGGCGCTTAAGGCCCAGATGAGAAATGATCTACAGACGCCTTTGCAGCAATTGGCGCAGCAGCTAGTTTATCAGGTGGCTAAGAATGATGCTGAAATGAGCTTGGCGATCAAGAAAGATTATGAGGAGGCGATGGCTGAATTAAACAACTGGTTGGCTGAGAAATCAGAGGATTCCGGTGAGGCAAATATTGATATCTATTTTGCGCCTTCATATATTGATACGGTTAAATTTATGGACATGAGAAATAAAAATCAAGGCCTGCAGGTGTGGATTCCATTAGACAGGTTTGAAGTTTATTTAGGGGATAACGGAAAGATAGGATTCAAACTTAACGATACCGGAGTGGTTGAGGCCCGCCATGAAATCCTTGGCCACGGTTTCGGGCTTGCTTTAGGGATTCCGTTAGGGGAAACCCGCGAGGATATCCGTGGTTACAATGACACCGAAGTTTTTGCCCAATTATTGACAGCCATAGACACAATATTTAGGGCAGCTCAAAGGGGGTATATCAATCCTTCAGAGTTTACCTATCTTAAGATAGATAAGACCATAGATCATATCTTTAGCAAGAAGCAGAGATTTAGCTATTGGTATCAGAATAAAGGCAATGCCAGCAAGGAAATGGATGTATATAGCAACTTTATGAGGGATGCTTATGCCGCGTATTATTTTGGCCAGCTTCAGAATAATCTGTTTGGTAATAATCCTTCTATAATTCATAACCCCGCGAATGTATTAAGGGCATTTACGGAGCAGGCATTTAGATTATTCAAGGTTAATCGTTTTACCGGCAGCCTCAAGGCGTTCAATGAAAAGGAAAGCATTCAGGGTATAATAGAAATGTTAGAAAAGGAGATTGCTGATACTGAAACATCTCAGGAAGATGCGCAAGAGTTATATAAAGAGATTCAGGTGTTTAGGGCGCAGTTAAGCCGATACAAGTATGTTCCCAGCAAAGAATACCTGGAAGGTAAGATGCTTCCTAATTTCTCTAAATGGG
The DNA here is from genome assembly GCA_004298075.1 of bacterium. Taxonomy (GTDB): domain Bacteria; phylum Omnitrophota; class Gorgyraeia; order Gygaellales; family Profunditerraquicolaceae; genus UBA6249. The sequence continues at coordinate 10,716 of SCRK01000160.1, forward strand.
CCAATGATATTCGTAAGACCCTTGCGCAGGGACGAGGCACTACCTCTATAGCTAATGAATGGCTGGATTTAAAAGGCCCGACAATAGCTAAATTATATCCGCAGTCATATTTTGAAATGTTCTATTCACCGGCAGCACTTTCTCTTATAAAAACAACTGATTCTTTGCCTGTCCTTTTAGCCGGCGGTAATCCTCCTCCTGATCCTATGATTAGGCGCTACAACGAAATGTTAGGGCAGATTTTCGAAGTGGACAAAACCAATAAAGTTTATACCATAATTGCGCCTAAGGTTGGGGTCACCATGGATGAAGATGATTTCATGGACATATTAATGAATATATTCGGGATTACTCCTAAGCAGGCAAGGTCTATATGGTTGTATAGTATTGAATATTCGCCGGGAGATGTGTTAAAAGGCATAGATCAACAAAGATATAGCAGGGTACTTGCATATTTGGGTAAAAGTGGCGCTATTGAGTTGCAAGATTTTGTAAACTATGTGGGCGGCTATAGCGCAGAAACAAGAAGATTTATCGCCGTATTTAAGGCCCAGCATATATACGGATTAGGCCCGGGCCAATTTATCGCAAGAGATGATCATACCAAGGGAGATATCAAAAAGGCTTTAGCTTTCTATTCTCATGACGCGGCTGAAGCATTAATCAGGGCAGAAGCGGCTAATGTCGATCAGCAGGCCTTTGGTGGTGCTTTTATAAGGAATACCAAAACTGAGAACAAAGAATTTAACAATTTAAGCAACCATATCAGGAAAGATTATGATTCCATATATTCCTATATATTAAGTATACGTTATAGCGGACATTCCTGGGCAGATAAACAACAGATGTTAAAAGGCATATACGCACGCTTATTTGGCCCGGATTATGATCACAAAGATGTAAATCTTAATATAAGAGTAGGGGCTCTGAAGACAATATTAAAGGATGCTTATGCAAAGAGCGATGAAGCTGTTGTGGATTGGGATAAGGTTGTTACCGCAGCAAAAGAGGTTGAGAAATCAAATTTCGGGAGGCTGGTTGAAATGTCCGGCCACATTGCTTCATTCTTTGCCGTTCCCGGAGCCTCTTTTGATGAATTTAATACTAATACCAGGCTGACCAAAGCCGCGGAAGTTGTGCTTAATGACCAAAAACTAAGAAGGGTTTTCCAGGGCCTGTATGATAAGGCAGGTTTTGGGTTGTTAAGCAGTTCTTCTTCCCTGAATAACTCAGAGGTAAGCCGGAATGATATTATAGCAAATGCGTTATTAGCGATATTTCAGTCGGAGGCAAAAGCTGTAAATTCACCTGTTAATAATGATCCGTATTCTGATAGAGGAAGATTGCCTATTATGCCGATGGCTTTCCCGCCTGTTATGTTGAATGGGGTTGGCTCTGTAGTGATCACTCTGGGCGGTTTAAGCATTATTCCGGCAATCCAGACGGCAGCCAGTCCTGTGGGAGCAAGCAGATTTATGTTTGGTGGTAAGGAATATCTTGAGAGTAGGGGTATAGGCAGCAGTACTTTATTCCATGCTCCGCCTGACGATAACACATCAAGCTCTCTCTCAGGGCCTGATTGTGTTCTAGATACGAGAGATAAAGCATTAGGTTCATTAGTAGGAGTGGTAGGAAGCAGTGTATTAAGAGCAGCAAGAAGTGCGGCCTCATTAATCGAGAGACCGATAGATGCCCAGAGTGCAACCTCCAGAGAAGGGCAGGGCGCAGAAGGTGCGTTCAGTAATATAGCTAGCAGGGAATTAGGCAATGCAGTCAACAGAGCCAACAGTGAGCCTGTGGTTCTAGTAGGCGCTGCAAAAACCAGTGGTGCTAGTAGTGCAATCTCAAAACCGCTTGAAAACCTCGCTAATCTCCTAGAAAACCTGACTAAA
>SCRK01000023.1 GCA_004298075.1 bacterium
CCGGCGTCCATATACCTTATCTTGATCACGAAACTGAAAAACCAGGAAACATAAAGTATGCCGAAGAGCGTAGTGGAGATATCCACGATCACCCCGGCGTTATTCCTGCGCTTGAACTGCATAAGGATGAGGGACAGCAAGGCCAGGACAATAAACAACAGCTCCCAGTTCTTGGTCGGCTCAAACTCCAACATTATGGAAAGCGGGATTATTACCCCCATGCCGATGCCGAAATACTTATAGATGCTGATCCCCTTTTTCTCCAGCATCGTAAAATATTCGTAGAGGCCGGCGATAATGAAAAGCACGACGGTCAAAGCGCATAAAACCCTGGAAAAGATCACCGCGCAGATAATACCGATCAGGATAACTGAGCTAATTATTCTCTTTAACAGCATCTATGCCTCCGAACCTTCTCTCCCTCTTTTGAAAATCAAGGATCGCTTCTTTTAATTCCGCTATTCTGAAATCCGGCCAATATTTTTTTGAAAAATAAAACTCCGCGTAAGAAAGCTGCCAGAGCAGGAAATTACTGATACGCATCTCTCCGCTTGTGCGGATCAACAGGTCCGGGTCAGGGAGATCCGCGGTATAAAGGTACCGGGAAAACCCATCGCAATCAAGCCCTTCCAGCAGCCCGTGATCCTTGAGTACGGAAGCGGCAAATTCCTTCGCGGCGTCCACGATCTCCTGCCTGCCTCCATAATTTAAAGCCAGGACCACAGCCAAACCCGTATTTTTTTTTGTCAGCTCCTCGGATCTCTCGATCTTCTTCTGTAGATATTCCGGTATAGGGTCCTTCCTGCCGATAACCCGAAAACGCATATTATTGGCCACGAACTCCTTTATCTGGCCCTCTAAGAAATTATCCAGATAGCGCATAAGTGTTTCTATTTCCTTTTTAGGCCTGCTCCAATTCTCCGTGGAAAAGGCAAAAAAAGTAACTACCTCCAGGCCCAACTCTCCGGAGGCACGGATGATCTCCTTTACCCTCTGGATACCCTCGCGGTGCCCGGCAGTGCGGCTTAATCCCCTCTCCTTGGCCCAGCGGCCGTTGCCGTCCATGATAAAAGCGATATGTTTGGGGTTATTGTTTTTAACCGGCATATTACTGATGTACCCGGTAATCTATTTCGCTGAAGATGTTATCCTTATATTCTATATCCGCCAGCCAGTCTTCATCTATGCTGTTTGATTTTAACTCCTCATAGAGCCGGGTAAAACGCAGGAGATGCTCTTTGGTCCGCCTTATCGCGTAACTTGTATGCGTACCGGTCCCGAGGATAAAACCCCAATCTGAACTCTGCGCCAGGAGCAGCTCGCGCAAAGCCTGGTTTAACCCTCTTTTACGCAAACCCTCGGAAGAGGGGAACATTTTGACCAATTCGCTCATCCTCTGGCTTGCCATATGCAGGTGCCGGTATATCCAGTCATTGGAACCCTGGAGCCACATCTCGCTGTATCCTTTATAACCCCAGCTGGATAATGAAGGGGTGATCACCTGGTTGCGCGGGTTCTCCCGCAGATATTCGGAGGGGGTAATTAAGCGGATCTCATCCTGGTCGCAGGCGATTTTGCGGAAAAGAAAATCCAGCCACACCGGCCCCTCATACCACCAGTGGCCGAAAAGCTCGGCATCATAAGGAGAAACAATGATCGGGGGCTTGCCCATCAGGCCGTTAAGATAGCTTGCCTGCTTCTGCCGGTTGAACATGAAATTGCCGGCGTGAGCAGCAGCTTTATCGCGCGCCCAATGTTCAACATACGGTTCCTTATTATTTCCCGTGCCGGTGATCCGGTAATATTTTATCCCGGTATTGATGCGCACCCCGTCCGGATGAATATAGGGCTTAATGTAGTCATACTCCAGGTCAAAACCGATATCGCGGTAGAACTCACGGTAGTTATAATCCCCCGGATATCCCTCAATGGAGGACCAGACCTGCTTGCTTGATTCCAGATCCCTGCCAAAACAGGCAACCCCTGAGCCTTTGCAGTAAACCGGGGCGAATATCCCGTATTTAGGCCGGGGGGAACCGTGCAAGACCCCGTGTGAATCCGTAAAAAAATAACGGATCCCCGCCTCCTTAAGTATCTCATCATGCCCCGGATGATACCCGCACTCCGGCAGCCATATCCCGTTGGGTTTACGGCCAAAAACGCTTTCATAGTGGTTTACCGCCACTTTTACCTGCGCCCGCACCGAATCCCGGCAGATATCCATAAGCGGGAAAAAACCGTGTGTCGCCCCGCAGGTAATGATCTCAAGTTTCCCCAGGTCCTGGAACTTTTTAAAAGCGGAAGTCAGGTTACGGTTATACTTCAGGAAGGTATCCCGGCTGTGGGAGAATTTATTGAAATACATCCGCGCCAGATCCCGGAAAGCCGGCTGCCAGGCGGTCCTCTCCATCTCCTTGACCGCCAGCTCAATAGACTTATTGATGTGCTTGAGGTAACGCTCCTGGAGCAGCGGATCCCCTAACATGGAAATAAGGGTAGGGCTTAAGGTCATGGTCAGGCGGAAATCGATCCCATCATTGACCAGGCCTTCGAATACCGAAATCAGCGGAACATAAGTTTCGGTGATCGCCTCGTAAAGCCAATCCTCCTCCAGGAAATCCTCAAATTCAGGATGCCGGACAAAAGGAAGGTGGCCGTGCAAAACTAAGCAAAGATAGCCTTTGAACATTATTTTATTTGGTTTCCCGGTTAACGATAGGAGTGATGGTGCGCTCTTCAAGCTTATCGCCGGAAACGGCTTTTACCGGTATATATTGTTTGCCGTCAGGTAACCAGAAACGCAGGGTAAATGTCCCATCCCGCCGCAAGTTGACCGGTTTTCCCTGCACAGTTACCTTGGCGTCGGGCTCTGTCGCTCCGTAAACGATCAATTCACAATCCACTTTCATCCAGAAGCTTCTTTCTTTAAGCTCTTTTCTCACCGGGCTTGAGGATAACCCGGAACTGAAAAGCCCCTGCTTTATACGCTCCTGCCAGGCGCCTCCCACCGGAGAACTCCTCCCCAATCCAAATCCCATGCCATAGAGCCGGGCAAACATATCCTCGGGGATCATCCATTCTTCATCGGTGATCCAGGAGGGGCCTTCCAAAGGGGTTTGCACGACATTGGAGCGCAAGATCGTGATAAATCTGCCGTCGGGAAGCATCAATCCCAGCTCTACGCAAAAGGAGCGTCCCGGATGCCCCGTATCGATATACCAGCTGTTGGCAAAATCATTGATCTGGATATCAAAAAAATTATTGGCATTAGAGCCGTTGAAGATAATGCTGGTGACATCATAAACCCTTAAGACTTTTCTCGCGCGGCTGAAATCATCACCCAGCCTGGACTTTAGCGCCCCGATGGTCTGGCTCCTTAATTCCCAATACGTATGCACCCAGCGCGGGTCACGCACCTGCAAAACGATCCTGTCCTGGTCATACAGATTAGGCAGCTCTTTATTAATGGAACGCGATGCCGCCAGAGCTTCGGGATGCGAAAATTTAGTGTCCGCTACAACGGTTTCCTGGAAACTGGGTATCTCTTTATCCGGCCTGGCGGCGGAGGTTTTGGAGGCGGCTTGCGGTTTTTTCTTGCGCTTAAGAGTAAACCAGGCAGGAATGAGTTTCTTTATTTTCTCTTTAATTTTATTCAAAATGTTCATTGGCCCCTCCCTCCAATAAAAAAGGGGACTTTCTCCCCTTTTTACAGAACAAATGCGCGCGTTCTTTTACCTCCCCTTTTATATCATTTTCCAACTGCCTCTTTAGGCTGGCCTGTTTTCCGCAGTTGATCATTCAAGCCCTGATTTACCGCCTGCTCTTCTATCAAAGCCTTTTTGGCTGTCTCAAGCTCCAGCTTCGCATCTTCGGCCTCTTTTTCCTTTGCCTTGGCCTTTTCTTCTAAAGCTGAACTTTCCTGCGCGAACTTACTTACCTTTTCCTCAAGGGCAATACGCGCCGCCATCTCTTTATCGCTCCTGGCTTTCTGGCGCAAAGCGTTGTTGCAGGAGCTAAGCGTGCCGAAGAAAAAGATCAGCGTTAATACCGCCAAAATTATTACCACACGGTTCCTCAATCCCTCATCCATTTAAAATCCCTCTTTACTTAAGGTTCTCTTCGGGTTCTTTAAGCTGCTCAGGTTTAGGCGTTTCCCCGCCCTTGACCTTAGTAACATTGGGTAATATAACTATCTCTACCCTGCGGTTCTGCTTGCGGCCATCCTTGGAATCATTGGAAGCCACCGGACGGTATTCGCCATAACCGATCGCCGAGAGCCGCTCAGGAGATATCCCCTGATCCTTCACCAAATAATGCAAAACGCTTAAAGCCCGCGATGTGGAAAGCTCCCAGTTGGATTTCCATCCGGAATGCTTGATCGGGATATTATCCGTATGGCCTTCGATGCCTATGTTAAACTGGGCCATATTGTCTTTTAATATCGCGGATACCTTGTCTAATAACGGATAGGCTTCACTCCTGATCTTGGATTTCCCGGAATCAAACAAAAGGTCACCCACGACGGTAATTACCAGCCCCTTCTCCATCATCTGCAGCTTGATCTGCTTATCATTTATCTCCTGGGAAAGCTTCTGCTCAAGCATGCCTTTTGAACGGCTTAATTCATCAAGCTGGGCGCTTAACTCCTCGATCTTCTGGGCGTCGGAACGCCTGCCCTTTTGGAAGATAAATGTGCAACCGGTTAAACTTAAAGTCAGGAATAAGACCAGCGCGCTTCTAAGAAAATTATTCTTCATTTTATCCTCTCCTTTTATTTGATGTTTAATATAACATAGCCCTAAATCTTAGTCAATGACTTTTTGCCCATTAAACCGACCCGTTGCCTGAGATACCGGAACGGACGATAATGGTATC
>SCRK01000161.1 GCA_004298075.1 bacterium
AGAATAACCTCCGGGTGAAGTATTTGACTCAGCGCTTATCTGCGAAACTCCCAGGCTCAAAAGTAGATCGCGCATCTCTGGGCTCTCCCGGGTAGACATAATTATTCCGGTATAGGGCACAGAAAGCCTTAAAACCGCGACCACCTTCTTAAATTCATCATCAGAAATTTTATATGGTGGATTAAAAGACAACTCCGCGCCTTGCGCAGGCTCAATGCGCGGCACAGAAATAGTATGCGGCCCAACCTTCAATTTATCTTCCATATGCTCAACATGAGAAAGCAGCCCCAAAGTTTGGAACCGATAATCATATAAGCCATAAAGGGCCCCGATCCCGATATCATCTATTCCCGCTTTAAATGCCCGATCGACCGCATCCATTCTATTATCAGGGTCGCTTTTTGGCCCCTTTGGATGCATGCGGCGGTAAGTTTCCTCATGATATGTTTCCTGGAAGACCTGGTATGTTCCGATACCGGATGCCTTAAGCTGTTTGAATTCGCCGATACTAAGCGGGGCGCAATTGACATTGACTCTTTTTATTTTGTTTTTACCGACATTGGCCGCGTAAATAGCCTCCACCGCTCCAACATAATAATCTATATTGGTTTTACCCTCCGGGGCCTCCTCTCCACAGACCATAAGTATCCTCTTGTGGCCGCGCCCCAGGAGCCATTCCGTCTGGCTCTTAATTTCGGGGATTGTCAGGGCCTTACGCTTGATCAGCGGGTTATCCGATTTGAACGCGCAATATAAGCAGGCGTTGGCGCATAAATTACTGATATAAAGAGGGGCGAATAAAACCACCCTCCTGCCGTAAATCGCGTCCTTGACGAAACTTGCGGCGCTAAATATTTTCTGGACAGAATCAGGCTCATTAACACAGAGAAGCGCCGCGGATTCCTCAAGGCTTAAGCGCTTAAGTGATTTTGCTTTTGCCAAAATAACATCGAGCTTGCGGCTGTCAACTTTAGCCGCATCCCTGATTAAATTATTTATTTTATCTTCGTTAATGTATTTCATATTTCCTCTTTGCTTAAAGCTGATTTTACCGAAACCCCCTCTAACTTCCCCAGTTTTCCGGTTAACGCGCCCAATTCATCGGTAGAAGCATCCACGATCACTACGATCACGCTATATTCTTTTTTAACATGGGGGATACCCATGCGGCCGATGATCAAATCGCCGAACTCGGTCAGGATATTGTTGACCAGTGGCGCGGTTTTCCTGCGGTTATGGATGATTACCCCTATAAAACCCAAACGCTTTTGCATTTTACCTCCCTGAATAAAAATCCCAATCCTTCCTACGATTATCCTGCGGAAAGATTGGGATCGTATTCCATATCCTTCCCTAGGATTAGAGCTCGCCTTATTGCTCCTTACCGCAGGATATTTATCCTATTATTACTTAATTATATTCTCTTCTACGGCCTTTAAAAGCGCGTCCGGTTTTACCGGCTTTTCCAAAACAGCCTTTACCGGCAGCCACTTCTCATCCGGCTCAAAACCAAACGGTAAATTCATATCGCGCTTAATACCGGTGACCAAGACAACGGGGATATCCTTGGTTTTCTCGTTTTCCTTAAGCAGCCTGGCGACATCAAAACCTTCGCTTTTTGTCGCCATCATTACATCAAGGATGATCAGTCCGGGCAGCTGCTTCTTGGCTTCAGAGAGACCGGTTTTACCTTCAGGAGCGCTGATGACTCCATAACCTTTTGCCTCAAGCAACGTAGAGATAGCTTCCACAAAATCGCTGTCATCATCGATAATCAAAACTTTATTCGCCATGCTAAACCTCCTTTTCGTTAAATTATAGCAAAACTATTTTCCTTGGCAACACTATAATAGGTTACTTCCTGTAACTCTTAATTATTTCAAGCGCCTTCTTGGGGGTAAGTGAACCATAAATCTTATCATCGATCATAATTACCGGGGCCAACCCGCAGGCACCCAGGCAACGGGCCTCCTGCAGCGTAAAAAGCTTATCTTCCGAAGTCTGGCCGAAATCTATTTTTAACTCCTGCCTGATAGAATTTAATATTTCCTCAGCACCCTTTACGTAGCAGGCGGTTCCCAGACACACGGAGATAACATGCTTACCGGTAGGCTTAAGGTTAAAATAGTGATAGAAGGTTGCCACTCCCCAAATATGCGCTGTCGGGATGCTCATCTCTTTGGCGATCTCGCTCATTACCTCCTGGTCAAGATAACCGTAGAGCTCCTGGGTTTTATGCAGGATAGAGATAAGCTGGGAATCGGGATGCTCTTTAGACTTGGCTTCCCGCATGAAATTTTTCAGCTCGGATATTTTTCTATCATCAGAAACGATCATTTTTTGTTTCTCCTCCTAAATACTATTTTACAGTTAACTCCGAGGGGATAATCCCCCGCGGCTCTTTAGCTTTATAATGGGTATGCAATAGCTTATGCGACATAGGACCCAGCGGCCTGCCCAAGAACTCTTTATATAGCCTCTGCACATCGGGATTCTCATGGCTGCGCCTGATCGTCTTATTCCTATCCAGGCCATATAATGCCTCTGCCCTTTTCATCAGGCATTCTTCATCAAGAGGCATGGAATTCGATCCGGCATAAGGCTGGCCCCCTCCGCCGATACATCCTCCCGGGCATCCCATGATCTCCACAAAATGATACCTCTCTGGGTCTTTTCTCACGGTATTTAATATTTCATTGGCATTGCCCAGGCCGTGGGCTACCGCTATGCGTATTTCTTTGCCGTCAATAACCAATTTCCCTTCTTTGACCCCCTTCAGTCCGCGGATCTCCTGGATCTCAATATCCAAAAGGGTTTCCCCGGTATAAAGTTCATAAGCAGTCCTGATCGCCGCCTCCATAACTCCTCCGGTTACGCCAAAGATGGTCCCCGCCCCTGATGAATAACCTAATGGATGATCAAATTCCTCCCCTTTAATGTGTAACAGGTCTATCCCCGCCGACTTGATCATCCAGGCCAGTTCCCGGGTAGTAATTACCATATCCGTGCTTTGTATCCCCTCTACCATAAGTTCCGGCCTGGAGGCTTCATACTTCTTGGCCGTGCAGCACATAAAAGCAACGCTTAATATCTTTTTGGGGTCAGCCTTGATCTTATCGGCAAAATAACTCTTAATTAACGCACTGGCCATAGACATCGGTGACTTGCAGGTAGAAACATTCTCAATTAAATCCGGATGAAATTGTTCCAGGCACTTCATCCAGGCGCTGGAGCAGGAGGTGATCATGGGAAGCTTGCCTCTACCCTGGAATCTCTCCAGGAATTCGCTGGCCTCCTCCATAATGGTAAGATCCGCGGAAAACTGGGTGTCAAATACATGGTCAAAACCCAGCTTTCTTAATGCCGCCACCAGCTCTTTTTCAAACTGCCTGCCCGGCTCCAAAGCAAATGCCTCCCCTATTGCCGCTCTTACCGAAGGAGCGATCTGGGCGACTTTGATCAAAGATCTATCCCCCAGCTTTCCAAAAAGCTCCTGCGTAAAATTCTTCTCGACAAATGCCGCGGTAGGGCAAACATTGATGCACTGGCCGCAGGTAGTGCAAACGCTGTCTTTAAAAGGCATATTATAAGCGGGCATCACTACGGTCTTAAAACCTCTATGCGCGTAACCTAAGGCATTGACCTTTTGGATCTCCGAGCAGATCCTTACGCAACGGCCGCAAAGAATGCATTTATTAGGGTCCCTGATCACCGATGTGGAAGACAGGTCTTTTTCGTAATGCTTCTTCTCCCCCTCAAAATGCCGTTTCCTGATCCCCATGGCAAAAGCCAGTCTTTGCAATTCACAGTTGCCGTCCCTTTCGCAGGTATGGCAGTCTTCGGGATGATTATCCAGGATCAATTCCACGATATCGCGCCGGGCGCGCCTTATCTCCTCGCTATTGGTATAGATCTTCATCCCTTCGCTTACCGGATACGCGCAGGAGGCGACATAATTACGCATCCCCACCACCTCCACGATACATACGCGGCAGGCCCCTTCGATGGAAAGCTTCGGATGATAGCATAAACGCGGGATGTGGAATCCCAATTTATCCGCTGCCTGCATAATGGTCTGATCATTTTCTACCTGATAAGCCTTATCATTTATATGAATAGTGATCATTTCTTATCCACTCCTTAGAGATTGTTTAAGATTTTTTTATAGCGCCAAACTTACAGATTTTAAAACAGGCTCCGCATTTAACGCATTTATTTACGTCAATTAAGTGTTTTTGCTTAAGCGCCCCGGATATCGCCTCGGCGGGACAGGCCTTCTTGCAAGCCGAGCAGCCGACGCATTTATCCGTAATTTCATAAACAAGCAGGTGCCGGCAAACCCCCGCCCGGCAGCGCTTATCGCGCACATGCTCCTCATACTCGGCACGAAAATTCTTGATCGTGCTGAGTACCGGATTAGGGGCAGACTGGCCCAAGCCGCATAAAGAGGCCTTCTTTATCATATTCCCTAAACGCAGGAGCTTATCGATATCCTCCTGACTGCCTTTGCCTTCGGTGATCCGGGTTAATATTTCCAGCATACGCTTGGTCCCCTCGCGGCAGGGGGTGCATTTACCGCATGACTCATTCTGGGTAAACTCCAGGAAGAACTTGGCTATGTTTACCATGCATGAATCCTCATCAATGACGATCATCCCCCCTGAGCCCATGATTGAGCCGGCCGCGGCCAATGATTCATAATCTATTTTGGTATCCAGGTATTCTTCCGAAAGGCATCCTCCGGAAGGCCCGCCGGTCTGCACCGCCTTGAATTGCTTATCCCCGGGAATCCCTCCCCCGATATTATAAATGATCTGACGCAAGGTAGTCCCCATGGGCACCTCGACTAAACCGGTATTCTTGATCTTGCCTGCCAAGGCGAAAACTTTAGTCCCTTTGCTTTTTTCCGTGCCCAAGGAACTAAACCACTGCGCGCCGTCAAGGATAATAACGGGAATATTGGCTAAAGTTTCCACGTTATTGATCAGCGTGGGCCTGCCAAAAAGCCCGGATACCGATGGAAACGGCGGCCGGGGCCTGGGCATACCGCGATGGCCCTCAATAGAAAGCATAAGCGCGGTCTCTTCACCGCAGACAAAAGCTCCCGCTCCAAGGCGCACCTCTATATCAAAAGAAAAACCGGTGCCCAATATATTTTGGCCCAGAAAACCTTCTTTCCGCGCGTCAGCTATGGCCTTCTTTATCCTTTTTACCGCTAGAGGGTACTCCGCGCGGATATAAACTATCCCTTTTTGGGCTCCGATGGCGTATCCGGCGATAGCCATTCCCTCGACGATCGTATGCGGGTCACCTTCAATAGCGCTCCTGTCCATAAAAGCTCCGGGGTCGCCTTCATCGGCATTACAAATAACAAATTTCTCATCGCTTTTTTCCCTGGCGGTAAGCTCCCATTTTATCCCCGTGGGAAAACCCGCCCCGCCCCTGCCGCGTAATCCGGATTTCTTTATCTGGCCGATGACTTTCTCCGGGGCAATATCCGTAAGCACCTTGGCCAAGGCCTCATAACCGCGCAAAGAAATATAATCATCAATGTTCTCCGGATCGATGATCCCGCAGTTACGCAAGGCAATGCGCATCTGTTTGCCGAAGAAATTTACATCGCCAAAAACCCGGAAAAAACGATTATAGAGATGGTCTTCATCGATAATAAAACGGGCTATCGGCTTATTTTTCTTAATATGCTGCTCAATGATCTCCGGGATATCTTTTTCCGTGAAATCCCCGTAAATAGAATACCCCGGGTTGATGATCATCACCGGCCCCCTGGCGCACATCCCCAGGCACCCGGACAAGTTGATCCCGACATGATCGCTTAGCTCATGCTTCTTAAGCTGGGCTTCAATAGCCGCGACGATCTCTTTGGAGTTTTTATGCATACATGAAGGACCGTCGCATAATGTAATGTTGAACCTTTTTGGCATTTTACTCGATCTTCCTTTCAAATAATTATTTGATCAGCCACTCTTTGATCACTTCCCCTTTTTTTAAATGGCGCTCGATGATCTCTTTGGCCTTTTCTTTGGTGACTAACCCGTATTTCAGGGGGATCCTGCCCTCCTCAACCACTTCAACGGTCGGCTCTAAATTACACCTGCCGGCGCAGCCCTTCTGGCTAAGATACACATCGCTTAATCCTGATTTGACCGCGTCTTGAAAAACTTCCATAACCTCCTTTGACCCGGCTGCTATCTCGCAGGTAGCCATGCCCACATATACGCGTTTTGAAGAGAGATAGCCTTTGGCGATGATCCTATTGATCGCCTCCGCCCTTTTCTTCCTGATGATCTCCAGTGGCTTCAACAATTAACTCCCCCTTTTTAGCTTTAGTTTAAATACGTTCCCTTTTTCTTTTGCTTCCATCCAGAGCTCCCAGCCGTGCCGGCGGGCTATCTCCCGGGTAATGAATAATCCTAAGCCCGTACCCTGGGTCTTTTTACCGGTGCCGGGATCAAGGCGGGAAAACTTCTTGAACAGTTTATCTTTTTCGCTATCCGTCAAAGGCCTGCCGTCATTATAGACCTCAATTTCTATATGATCATCGGTTGCGCGTGAACTCAAAACGATCCTGCCGGAAGCTGTTCCATATTTCACCGCGTTGCCGACCAGATTATTAGCTACCACCTGAAATAAATTGAGGTCCGCTTCTATTTTTAACCCGGGCTCGATATTATTCGATATAACCATGTGTTTCTCGGTTGCCTGTTTGAGGAACGCGTCAACTGCCGGCTCGAAGATATCTTCATTTATAAGTAAACCGGTTTTATTCAGTTGGATATCCCCTTTTTCTATCCGGCTTAAGTTTAAGAAATTCTTTACCGTAGCGTCCAGATAATCCAGGTTGCGCGCCACTGAATCCATGGCCTTGGTTTGTTTAAAATTGATCATCCCGAGAAAACCGTCGCGGACCGAATAGACGTTCAGGATGGCTGAAGAAAGTATCCCTTTTAATTCATGCGCCACAAAACTTATCAGGTCCAGGTAACTTTCCTGGCGTTCTTTAAGCCTGGAGGCCATTACATTAAAGGACTCAGCCAGGCGGTTTAGCTCTTGAATGTCGGTCTCCGACTTTATCCGATGATCCAATTGTCCGCTGGATATCTTTTCGGTTGCCTCAAGCACATGGGTTACCGGACGCGATATGGAGTAAGCCAGGATGTATGAAGAAACAGCCGCCAAGACCGCCATCAGAGTGACGATCGCCAGGAACCCCAGGAATATCTTTTTCTCTAAATCTTTAAAAGGCTTTTCTAAAACACCCACATAAAGGATCCCGATAACCGTACCTTTAATATTCTTGATCGGTTCATAAGCAGTCAAATACCAA
>SCRK01000162.1 GCA_004298075.1 bacterium
ATGGGGATCAAGACCGTAGCCTTAAGCGGCGGTGACGGCGGGGAGATCGTAAAGTTAGCCGATGTATCGCTGCTGGTGCCCTCTAAAGTGACCGCCAGGATCCAGGAAGCGCACATTACTATTGCCCATATAATATGCGAAATGATCGAACAGGAACTTTGCCAGGAACAAAAATAATCCCGCTTGCGCGCCTTAAGGCTAAGCTGGCCAGGCTTAAGCGGGAGGGTAAGCGGATAGTTTTTACCAACGGTTGTTTTGATATCCTGCACTATGGGCACGTCAAATACCTGCAGGATGCAAGGAAAAAGGGGGATTATCTGGTGGTGGCCCTGAACAGCGATTCTTCGGTTAAGAAAATAAAAGGAAACAGCCGGCCGATCATCCCGCAAGCCGACCGGTCGCGCACCCTTGCTGCCCTGGGATGTGTTGATTTTGTAGTGTTGTTCAATGAAGATAATCCTTTAAGGCTTATTAAAGAGATCAAACCGGATTATTTGATCAAAGGCTCGGATTGGAAAAAAAAGAGCATAGTGGGAGCTGATTTTGTGGAGAGTTACGGAGGCTCGGTCCTTACCGTTAATCTGGCCAAAGGCCGTTCCACCAGCGCGCTGATAAAGAAGATAGCTCTTATGCGCGCCCCATGAGTGATCTTCGGAATGATAGTGTTCACCGCATTATTGATGCTAATTTGAACCGGGTTAAAGAGGGCTTGCGCGTTTGCGAGGAGATAACCCGGTTTATTCTTGATGACCGCAAACTTACGGCGCTTTTTAAGCTCTACCGGCATGAAATTGACGCTATCGTCAAAAAGATCTATCCCGTTTCCAGGCTGTTGGCAGGGCGCAGGAGTGCCGGGGACGTGGGCAGGAAAAATTCCCGTTTTGAACTGGAACGCTCCGGGTTGAAGGATGTTTTCTGGGCGAATATCCAGAGGGTAAAGGAATCTTTGCGCGTGCTTGAGGAGTTCTCTAAGCTTAAGAACAGGGAAGCGGCTTTGTGTTTTAAGGAACTCAGGTACAAGATTTATGAAATCGAGAAGAAGTCTTTTAAAAAGATCTCGGCTTTGCCTGATATTAGATAAACCGGGTTTTGACATACGAGCCTCAGGGATCGGGATAATTCAGCTGCGGGATAAGATCTCCGCTAAGCCCGATATATTAAAGTCAGCCCTTAAGCTTGCCAGGCGTTTGCGCCGGAGTAATACGCTCTTGATCGTGAATGATCATCCTGACCTGGCGCTTCTTTCAGGAGCAGACGGCGTGCATCTGGGCCAGGCGGACATGCCTTTAGATAAAGCCAGGTTAATATTAGGCAAGGAGATGATCATCGGCGTCTCCTGTCATAATCTGGCTCAAGCGCTTAAGGCCCAAAAGCAGGGGGCAGATTATATCGGTATCGGCCCGATTTACGCCACTGCCACAAAACCGGAATATAAGCCGATAGGATTAAAAGTCTTAAAGCAGCTTGAAGGTAAAATAAAGATCCCGTATTTTGCGATCGGCAATATTAATAAAAATAATATCGCCAAGATTATTTCTACCGGCTGCCGGCGCGCGGCGGTTTGCCGGGCAGCAGGCGCCGCGAAGGACCTGCTTAAGGAGCTTCAAGTAAAATGACCCAGCTGGAATATGCCAGAAGAAATACGATCACCCCGCTAATGCGTAAAGTAGCCCGCCTTGAGGGGGTTGAGCCCATCCAGATCATGCGTCTTATCCGGGAGGGCAAAGTCGTCATCCCTTTAAATGTAAATCATAAGATCGATAAGCCTTGCGCCATAGGCAGTACTTTACGCACGAAGGTAAATGCCAATATCGGCACATCCACGGATGAGTCGCGCGTTGCCGCCGAAATTGAGAAGCTTAAAGTTGCCATAAAGCATGGTGCCGACGCGCTCATGGATTTAAGCGTGGGAGGCGATCTTAAGAAAATGAGGGGTGAGGTTTTAAAGCGCTCAAGCGTGCCTGTGGGAACGGTCCCTGTTTACGAGGTAGCTGTCAGGGCTCAAGGAAAAAATAAGAATTTCCTGAAATTCAGCCCCGAAGATGTTTTGCAGGTTTTAGAGGAACAGGCCAAACAGGGAGTGGATTTTTTTACCATCCACAGCGGAGTAACGCGCTTGAGCCTGGCGGCATTGGAGAAACAAAAAAGGCTGATGGGTGTGGTTTCGCGCGGCGGGGCGATCATTGCCAGCTGGATAAAATACCATAAAAAAGAGAACCCTTTTTATACGCATTTTGAACGGATACTGGACATTGCTTATAAATATGACGTCACTTTAAGCCTGGGAGACGGCTTGCGGCCAGGCTCGATATTAGATGCCACTGATAAGGCGCAAGTAGCCGAACTTAAGATATTGGGGGCTTTGGCAAAAAGGGCTCATGAAAGGAATGTTCAGGTGATGATCGAGGGCCCGGGCCATGTTCCGCTGGACCAGATCAGGAAAAACATACTTTTAGAAAAAAAATACTGCCACGGGGCTCCTTTTTACGTGCTTGGGCCGCTGGTCACTGATGTTGCCCCGGGTTATGATCACATTACCTCTGCTATCGGCGGGGCCCTGGCAGCCGGCTTTGGCGCTGATTTTCTTTGTTATGTTACGCCGGCTGAGCACCTGCGCCATCCAACGCTGGAAGATGTGCGGGAAGGGGTAATTGCCGCGCGCATAGCCGCTCATGCCGCTGACCTGGTCAAACGCAACAGAGAGGCAATAGGCTGGGATAGGGAGATCTCGGCTGCGCGTAAAGCGCGTGACTGGAAAAAACAGATTAAATTATCTATTGATCCCTGGAAGGCCAGGGAGTACCACTTGTCCAGCAAGCCGAAATTATCCAGGGTATGCACGATGTGCGGAAAGTATTGCTCAATCAAACTTATGGAGGATTGCGCAGCATCCGACGCTGATAGGTATTGCGTCGATGCGCGATACGTATCGCGGGTGTAATTCAATGGTAGAATGGCAGCTTCCCAAGCTGCATACGGCGGTTCGATTCCGCTCACCCGCTAGTAAACCAGTAGGTAGTAGTTAGCAGATAGCAGGCAGGATGATGAGAAAAATAATTTTAATTCTGATGTTTGCAGGCCTGGCAGGATGCGCAAGTGCCCCTACTTACACAAGGCCGATGGCTCCGGCTATGGCAACGGCTCCTGCCGGTGTGCATCACCGCGTAGAGCCGGGCCAGACACTCTGGAAAATATCCAAGATATACGACGTGGATATTGATGATATATTGCGCTACAATAATATCCCGGAAGGCTCGGCTATTGAAGTAGGCCAACTGCTTTTAATACCCAACCGCCTGAAACAGCAGAATGTCCCGGTCAAGTTAAGCGGAGATGATTTTATCTGGCCGTTAAAGGGGAGGGTGATCGCCGGTTTCGGTGTTTCTTACCGCAATATGATGAATAAAGGCCTTAATATACAGGGGCAGCCCGGAGCGGATATCCTGGCTGCCAGGGCCGGCAGGGTGGTTTTTTATGCCGGTGATTTCGGGAATTTCGGCAAGACCATAATCATCGATCACGGAGACGGCTTGCGCACTGTTTATGCGCGGGCCTCGGATGTTTTTGTGCGGCCGGGAGACAACGTGGAAAGAGGAAGCATTGTCGGAAGGGTAGGCTCTGCCGGCAGGGATAAAAACAATTATCTGCATTTTGAGATCCGTAAAGGGGCATTGCCGGAGAATCCGTTATTTTACCTGCCCCGTTAGGCGAAGGATTACATGATAAAAGACAAATTTTTTGACCGCACGAATTACCTGGAGATCCTGCAAAAGCGGGTGGTTAGCCTCCGGGAAGGGTACCGGCAGAATATCGCTATTATCGGAGAGGAGAATGTCGGCAAGAGCAGCATCGTTTTTAAATTCCTGGATAAATTCTATGACCCCCATATCATCACGGTCTTTTTGGAGGTGCGCCATGAACCTCTTGAAGGGTTTGCCAGGCGGTTTATCGGAGTATTGCTTTATAACTTCCTGCTTAACAGCGGGAT
>SCRK01000163.1 GCA_004298075.1 bacterium
TGGATAAAGATCATGAATAACGCGATTATTCCCAATGTGCCCAGCAGGCCCAGCTCTTCTCCGATAATAGAAAAGATAAAATCCGTGTGCGCCGCGGGCAGATAGAAAAGTTTTTGTTTGGAATGGCCCAGGCCCACACCGAATAATCCGCCTGAGCCTATGGCGATCTGCGACTGGATGATCTGGAACCCGCTTCCCTTAGGGTCAAGCCAGGGATTTAGAAAAGCCAGGATGCGCGCCCTGCGGTAGGGGACGCTGAAAACCAGCAAATATACCGCGGGCAGGCTGCAAAGTATTAAAGTTAAAATATACCTCCCCCTTACCCCGGCGACAAAGAGCATGATCAACACGGTACCGGCTAAGGTGATGGTCGTGCCCAGGTCCGGCTGGATAAGAATAAGCACGCAGATCGCCCCTAAGACGCATACCGGAGGAATAAATCCCTGAAGCAAAGATTTGATCTTATCCTGCTTGCGGCTGATAAAATCAGCTATATATATGATAAGCGCCAGATTAGCGAATTCCGCGGGCTGGAAACTGATAAATTTTAACCTGAACCAGCGCCTTGCCCCGGAGATCTCCCTCCCCACTCCGGGGATAAGCACCAGGACCAATAGAAAAAAAGCTATCCAGAGCATCGGCCTGGCGTATTTCCTGAATAAACGGTAATCGATAACCATGGCCAGGAAGGTCAATAATAAACCGCCGACCAGAAAAAAAAGGTGCCTTTTTAGAAAATAAAAACTGTCCTGATACCTCTCCCAGGCATAAATGCTTGAGGAGCTGTAGATCATCACTATGCCGATGCAAACAAGCACAACCGAAATGGTGAACAGGTTAATGCGTGTTTTTCTAACCATGCGAGTTATTCCTCTTAGCCAGATCCAGCACGATCCTCTTAAAGGCCCTCCCGCGCTCTTCATAATCTTTGAACATATCAAAGCTTGAGCACATAGGAGAAAACAATACGCTCTCCCCCGGCTTAGCCAGGGTATAACTTTTATTTACAGCATCCTCTAAACCGGCGGCCGGCTCCACCGGGAATTCACCTTTAAGGCAGGCGGCGATCTTATCTTTTGCCTCTCCGATCAGGACTACCTGCTTGACTTTATTTCTGGCTGCTTCAATGATCACCCGGTAATCGATCCCCTTATGCCTGCCTCCGGCAATAAGGATCACCGGCGATGAAATGCTGTTTATCGCCCAGATCGCGGAATCCGCGGTAGTAGCCTTGGAATCGTTAATGAACCTTACCTTGTTGATCTCGGCCACATCCTCCATGCGGTGCTCAAGCCCTTTGAAGTTACTGAATACTTTAAGCATTGCCGGACGGTCAAGCCCCAGGAGCTCACCCACCTTAAGCACGGCACTTTGATTGGGGTTCAAACCCTTCTCATCGGAAAAGAAAACCACCTTCGCGGCTGTTTCTTTTTCCAATCCTGAAAGACAGGCGTCTTGTCCGTTCAAGACCAGAAAATCATCCTTGTCCTGGTTCATGAAAATTCGTTTTTTGGCATCCAGGTACTCCCGCATATTATTATAGCGGTCAAGATGGTTGGGATTGATATTGATGATCAAAGCGATCTTCGGCTTAAAATCCCTGATCGTCTCAAGCTGGAATGAACTCACCTCCACTACCGCGAAATCCCCTTCCCGCATCTTTCCGACCTCGCCGCTAAAAGGATTTCCGATATTGCCGCAGACAAAAACTTTTTTAGCGCAGGCCTCCAGCACCCTGCCGATCAAAGTAGTGACCGTGGTCTTGCCGTTTGAACCGGTTACGGCAATGATCCGGCCCGGACAAAGCATCGCGGAAGCCTCAATTTCGCTTATAATCGGTTTGGCAAATTCCTTAGCCCAGATGGCCGGTTGGCTGTCTAGGGGCACCCCGGGTGAAATAACTACGAGGTCAGCCCCTTTGATAAAATCTTCGCTATGCTTGCCCAGCTCAAAGCGGATATCTTTGGATAAAAGCTCGGCGGTTGACCTGGTCTGGCTGTTATCCTTTATATCCGTGACCCGCACACACGCGCCCAGGCCATGCAAAAGGTTGGCGCAGGCAACCCCTGAACGAGCCAATCCCACGATAGTGACTTTTTTATCTTTGAAATATTTTATATTGCGCATGGATAGTTTACCTGATCTTCAAGGTAACCAGGGTAAACAAAGCAAGGAGACCGGCGATAATCCAGAACCTGACGATCACCTTATTCTCCGGCCAGTTAAGGAACTGGAAATGATGGTGCAGGGGCGCGATCCTGAAGATGCGTTTCCTGGTCAATTTGAAAGAACCTACCTGCAGTATTACCGAAAGCGCTTCCAGCACGAATATACCTCCCACAATTACCAGCAGTATCTCTTTCTTGATCAATAATGCCACGGTCCCGATAGCCCCTCCTAACGCGAGGCTGCCGACATCGCCCATGAATATGGATGCCGGATAACAGTTAAACCACAGGAAGCCCAGGCCCGCTCCGATAATACTGGCGCAAAAGATGGTCAACTCCCCCGCTCCCTTAATGTAAGGGATCAACAGGTAATTGCTCAGGTTAATATTACCGGAGACATAGGTCAGCACGCTAAAGGCAATGCCTACCATTACCACGATACCGATAGCCAGGCCATCCAGCCCGTCGGTAAGATTTACGGCATTGGATGATCCGGCAATTACCAGTATCACGAATAGGACATACAGCCCGTCCAGGTCGAAAGCCGCGCCCTTTAAGAAAGGGATATCGAGTTTAACATTTCCCCGGCTGATCATGATCAGGATGATCCCTAAAATAAGGCCCAGAGCCGCCTGGCTGGCCAGCTTCACTCCGGGGGTTAAACCCGACGCCTTTTTCTTTACCTGTTTTAGATAATCATCCATAAATCCGGTCAAGCCAAGCCAAAGAGTGGAAAACAAAACGATCCAGATAAAATGATTGGTGATATCCGACCAAAGCAGGGTTGAAACTACGACCGCCCCGAGTATAAGGATGCCCCCCATGGTCGGGGTGCTCTGCTTATGGCGGTGCAGGTCATCAAGCTTAAGGCTGTCGGCTTTATTTATTTTCTCACCCACCTTTAGGGCCTTTAACTTCCTGATCAACGGGCCGCCAAAGATCAAACTTAAGAGGAATGCGGTAAGACAGGCCATCGCCGCGCGGAAGGTAATGTAGCGGAAAACATTGAAAGCAAAGATGAAATCTCTTAGCGGATAAAGCAGATGGTAAAGCATTAAACCCTAAAAACCTCCTCCATTTTCATTGAACGTGAGCCTTTTACCAGCACCAGGTCGTCAGGCCCCGGAGATATTTTATTAAACAATAGGTCCCTTGCCTCATGAGCACAGTTGCAGCAGAATATATTCCCCCTTTTTAAGCCCAGTGAGGCTACACTTCCAGCGGTAAGCCTGGCAAGGTCGCCCACAGTAACCAGCAGGTCGCATGTATTAGTTATACTACCAGCTATTCCCCTGTGCAATGATTCTTTTTGCTTGCCTAATTCCAGCATATCACCCATAACCAGGATCCTCCTGCCCTTGCACTTTATACTTTTCAAAGCCTCAAGTGACCGCTTTAAAGAGAGAGGATTGGAGTTGTAGGTATCGTCAATAAACATAACCCCCTTGAATTTAAGGAGATTGAGCCTGCCTTTGGGGAATTTAAAATCGGCTAATCTGGAGGCGATCTTATGGTAATCTATCCCGAATATACGGCCCGCGGCAATGGCAGGCAGTGCATTGTAAATATTATAACTGCCCGGAGTGGATAATACAAAATCAAACTTTCCATTGACTTTGAACCTGACTTTACCAGAATCAATCCTGATCCTTGAAGCGAAGAAATCGCTTTTTTCATTAATACCGAAACTAAAAACTTGCGCTCCTGTCTTCTTTCTCTTTATTAGATCCCGCAAGAATTGATCATCGGCATTAAGCAGGGCTATTGCCGGCTTAGAGAGGTTATTTAACAATCCGGCTTTTTCCCTGAAAACCCCTTTTAAATCCTTTAAAAACTCCAGGTGCGCAGGACCTATGTTGGTGATCACAGCGATATTGGGCAAGGCGATCCCGGATAAATAATCCACCTCACCGAAATGATTGGTGCCGATCTCAACTACCGCGAAATCATCCTCGGCTTTCAGCTTGATCAAGGTCTGCGGCAGGCCGATCTGGTTATTCTTTGTGCCTTCGTTTTTCAGCACGCGCTCTCCAGCGGACAAAACCCAGGCGATCATCTCCTTGGTCGTGGTTTTTCCGGTTGAGCCGGTAACGGCAATCACCGGCAGAGAGAATTTTTTCCTTTGGAAACGAGCAATATCGCCTAAGGCCAGGGTCGTATCTTTTACCAGGATAAACGCTCTGCCTCTCGGGATTGTCAGGCCGGTTGTTTTTTCCGCGATGATGCAGGATGCCTTTTTTTTCAAGGCCGCGGGGATAAAATCATTGCCGTCAAAATTATTGCCCTTTAACGCCAGGAAGGCATCGCCCGGCTTTAGTTCCCTTGAGTCGGTGGAGATACCTGCCAGCTTATCCGGTAAATTTCCCCGGATGAGCTTACCCGCCGTTGCCTTAATTATTTCATTTACCTTAAACACTTTTGCACTGCCTTTCGGTCGCTATGGTTATCCTCATGCCCCTTGCCGGCAATGATCAAACAGTCCCCTTTTCGCGCTAAAGATAAACCCGCTTTTATGGCCTTAAGCCTATCGGGTATTTCGCAAAAATTATTTTTGCTTATCCCCTTGCGGATATCCTGGATTATGCGCAAAGGATCTTCGGAGCGCGGATTATCGCTGGTGATTATCGCGTGATCGGCCAGCCGCGTAACTATCCTGCCCATCTTCGGGCGCTTAAACCTGTCGCGCTCTCCCCCGCAGCCAAAAACCACAATGATCCTCCCTCTAACCAGCGGCCTTAAGGCGGTGATCACATTGAATAAAGCGTCGGGGGTGTGCGCGTAATCCACGAAAATATCATATCCTCTATCGCAGTTGACCTTCTCCAGCCTGCCCGGTACTGTTTTAAATTGCTCAATGCCGGATTTGATATCCTTAAAATCCAGGTCCTCGCTTAATCCCCAGGCGATCGCTGCCAGAAGATTATAAATGTTATGCTTTCCCGCAAGACCGGTCCTGATCTTCGCCTTGATCTTGGGCGCTACCAGCGTAAAACTACTTCCATCAATGCTGAATTTAATATCCCTGGCCATGACAATAGATTTATTGTTGATACCGTAGGTTATTACCTTAGCGCCTGTCAAGCGCTTAAGCCGGCGGCTGTATTTATCGTCATTATTGATTATGGCGGTGCTATCTTCTGGAAGAGAGCGGAAAAGTTTGGCTTTCGCCTGAAAATAATCCTCTAAATTCCTGTGGTAATCCAGATGATCCTGCGTAAGATTGGTAAAAATAGCGTGAGAAAAATTTATCTCCCCCACACGTTCCTGGTCCAGGGCGTGGGATGAAACTTCCATAGCGCAATATCTAACGCGCTGCTTTAGCATTTTACTCAAGTACCCTTGCAGATCCCCTGCCCCGGGGGTAGTGTTCTTGGCTTTAATAACCTTATCCTTAAAACGATGGCTTATTGTCCCGATCACCCCGCATCCATATCCTGCTTTTTTGGCGATTGTCTCGATCAGGTAGGTTATCGTCGTCTTGCCGTTAGTGCCGGTAATGCCGATAACCCTGATATCCCGCGAAGGGTAATGGTAAAATTCCGCGCAGGCCTGGGCAAAAAAACTGCGGCTATCCTTGACGGTGATCAACCTTACAGCCGCGGGAATTTTTATTTCCGGGACTCCGCCCTGGACAACCACTATACAAGCTCCCCTGGCGATTGCCTCGCCTATAAAGCAATTGCCGTTGCGGCTATTGCCTTTTATGGCCACAAAGGCGAAATCCTTCTTTACATCTTTAGAGTTGCAGGTTATGCCCTTGATTTTCATATCCGCGATCTTCATTGAGCCATTGCTTCCATAGGCAATTCATTGCCTTTTAAATAACGGATGACATCACCCGCCACATTTTGAAATACCGGGGCGGCTACTACCCCGCCGAAATAATACGGATGCGGTTCATCAACCGTGACCACGATAGCCAACAAAGGGTCCTCCGCCGGGGCAAAACCAATGAAAGAAGCCACAAATTTGCTGTGTGAATAGGCTCCGTTGGCCTCAAGCTTCTGGGCCGTCCCGGTCTTACCCGCCGCGCTATAACCTCTTACCTTGGCTAATTTACCAGTACCCTCCTCCACTACACCGGTTAATATCTTTTTAATCCGCAGGGCGGTATCCGTGGATATCGCCTTACGGACCAATACCGGCCTGTTCTGTTTGATAACCCGGCCGCCCTCATCGCGCACCGAATCAATGATATACGGTTTCATTAATTGCCCGCCGTTGGCAATTACGGAGATCGCGCTGGCTAACTGCAGCGCGGTAACCCCTACCTCCTGGCCTATGGGTATGGCGGTAATGGATGTCTTTGACCAGGCCCGCACAGGTTTGATCATCCCGGAGATCTCGCCGGAAAGATCTATCCCTGATTTTGACCCAAAACCAAAAGCCTTTAAGTACCGGTAAACCGTATCCGGGCCTAAGATCTGGGCTACCTTTACTGTCCCGATATTGCTTGATTCTTCGATCACCTGCCTGAAAGTAAGATTGCCGTGCGAGGTATGATCATGCAGAACGCGCCCTCCTACTTTATAAGCCCCGTTTTCGCAGAAGAATACATCCTCCTCGGTAACCTTTCCCTCTTCAAGGGCAGCGGAGGCGGTAACGATCTTAAAAACCGAACCCGGTTCGAACAGGTCGCAGATGGAACGGTTACGCATGGCATCCCTGGACACCCCGGAATGATTATTCAGATCATAGGTGGGCCGATTCGCTAAAGCCAGGATCCTTCCTGTGTGCGGGTCCATGACCACGATACTGGCACCTTTCGCGTTAAATTTCTTATAAGCCTTATCCAGTTCCCTCTCGGCAATATACTGGATAACCTCATCAATGGTCAGGACCAGCTCCTTGCCGTCAACCGGTAAAACCATCTTCTCCCAGATATCTAACTTTTTCTGCCGGGCATCGCGTAAAAATATCGCCCATCCGGGCCGGCCCTTTAGGTATTTATTAAAATCCCTCTCCACCCCCTCAAGGCCCGTGTTATCCGTGCCGCTAAACCCGATAACGTGGCTGGCCAGATAACTATTGGGATAAACGCGCTTGGTCTCCTTCAGGAATCCCAATCCTTTGATATTCAATTGCTTGATCGCCTCGGATTTTTCCTGGGGTAATTTGCGCGCCAGCCAGATAAACTCCTTTTTGCGGTAAAGCCTTTCCTCAAGATAAGAGCGATCTACTTCAAGTATGGGCAGCAGTTGATTTATTACATTCTCCTTGTTTTTAATGGCGCTGGGTACGGCATAGAGGGAATCCAGGGACATATTAAATGCCTGCGCCTTGAGGTTACAGTCGTAGATCGTACCCCTCCTGGGCTCCAGCTCCACAAGTTGATTATGCTGTTTTTTGGCGATACCGGTAAGGTAATTTGAACGGAAGAATTGAATGAAAAACAGGCGGCCTACGCAAAACAGGAGGAATATGAAGAAGACTAAGAATACCGCTTCGCTTCTTCGGCGATAGCTGTTAATATACACTATTTTTCAGGAGTAAAAAATATTAGGGGTTAACTGTTTTTGCCAGAGCCTGGCGCTTTAAGCTAAAAATACGCGCCAGCAATCCTTCCCTGCCTTGATCCTGGTCAGCGACTTTCAATCCGTCCCTGGAGGGAATGAACCTGACGAAACGGTAATTATCCGGCATCTGGAATTCATTGGCGCTTCCCATGCTCTTGCCGATATTCACCAGGGAGGAATTCTTTTTTATATTGTATCTCAACGCAGTATTCTTATCAAGCAATTCGTTGAAGGTAATTTGCTTTTTCTGCCCCAGGTAAGCCAGGCGAAAGATCTCGCTTTGCTGGTAAACATAGAGGACGCAGAAGGAGGTAATAATTACCGTTACGGAAATAAACCTATTCAGTCTCATATAACCTTATATCCTTTCGGCGACCCTGAACTTGCTTGAACGGCTGGAGGGGTTGGCCTCCACTTCGCTTGCCGCCGGGGTCAGCGGTTTAGGTGTTACGATATTTATTAATCCGTCGGCCTTAAGGCTGCGGAATGTATGTTTGACTGCGCGGTCCTCCAGAGAGTGAAATGAAATAACGCATATTCTAGCCTGTTTTCCCAAAAATGCAACGGCTTTCTTGAGCGCGTTTTCGATCACTTCCAGCTCCCGGTTGACGGCAATGCGCACAGCCTGGAATGTGCGCGTGGCCGGGTGTATGCGGTAATAACTCCTGCGGTATCTATGCGGGATAGCCCGCACCACCAGGTCAGCCAGTTGTGTGGTACTGGAGATGGGTTGAGTTATCCTCTCCTGGACCAGCACACGCGCGATACGGTTATGCCAGCGCTCCTGGCCGAAGCTCCAGAGCATATGGGAGATCTCATTCTCATTAAGATTATTCACCAGGTCATATGCCGATATATAACTGCCTTTATCAAGTCGCATATCCAAAGGCCCCTCCTCCTGGAAACTAAAACCCCTCTGGCTATCTTTAAGCTGGAATGTGGAAATACCCAGATCAAAGATAATCCCGTCGATCTTATCTATGCCGAGCCTGGATAATACCTGGTCCAGGTCGGCAAAATTAGCGTGCACCAGCTCAAAGCTGCCGGTAAAATCGCTTAACCTCCTGCGGGAGACCTCTATTGAATCTTCATCACGGTCTATGCCGATCAGGCGTCCGCCGGGCGAGATCCTCTTCAGTATCTCTAAGGCGTGACCGCCTGTGCCTAATGTAGCGTCCACGATCAATTGCCCGGGTTCGAGCTTCAGATAATCTATAACCTCATGCAACATTACCGGTATATGCAGTTTTTCTTCTTGCACTTAAACATCCATTAATTTTTCCGCGATCTCTTCAAAAGACTGGCGGCTGTTTGCGTAAAAATCATTCCACGTATCAAGGGACCATATTTCAATGCGGTTGGAAACCCCGACGACCATCACATCCTTTTTGATGCCGGCAAAATCCTTCAGGTATTGCGGCAAAAGGACCCTTCCCTGCCTGTCAAAAGCTATCTCCTGGGCGCCGGAAAAAAGCAGCCGGTTAAAAATACGCGATTGCTGCTTGGTAAATGACATGGATTTGAATTTATTTTCCTGCGAGCGCCACTCCTCCTCGGAGAACATAAAAAGGCATTTATCCAAACCGCGGGTAACAAAGAATTTTTCCACGAATTGATTTTTGGCGGTTTCGCGAAATTTGGCAGGTAATATCAGGCGGCCTTTACGGTCTATTGAATGTTGGAATTCACCGTAGAACATTTTTCCCTCTCAACCACTTTACTCCACTTTTAACCACTCAGTAAGCAGAGTATAGACAAAATCTCCCGCTTTGTCAAGAGAAAAATTACCTAAATTCAACAAATACAACAAGTAGGGGAATTTGGGGCCTAAAATACCCAGAGATTGTGGAAAATGGGGTCAGAATTATTTTTTTAAAAAAATAATTCTGACCCCATTTTCTCTTTGCTATCGAAGGATTTTGCGGCAGGTGAGGATATCTTTTTTCATTTGGATGGTCAGTTCTTTAAGCGAAGGGAACTTTTTATCCGGCCGGATAAGCTTTACAAAGCGGATCTCCAGGAACTTTCCATAGATATCCTTATGCAGTCCGAATATGTACACCTCTATACGCGTGGGTTTATCTTTGGAACAAATCGTGGGCCTTGTCCCGATATAACAGGCGCCTCCATAAAGTTTCCCCGCGAGAAAAATTCGCCCCGCGTAAATTCCCGGAGGCGGGATGACTTCATGATGCGGATTGATATTAGCCGTGGGTACCCCTAATAACCTGCCAAGGGAACTTCCTCGGATCACCGAACCTAACACGCTTACCGGACGGCCAAGGAACCTTTGCGCTTCTTTGATCCTTCCCTTCTTGATCAGCCTTCTTATAACAGTACTGCTGATCGGCCTTCCACTTGATCTTATTACTTTAAGCGTCTTGATCCGGAAACCGTATTTCTTAGCACCTAGCGCAAGCTTTTTATAATCTCCGGCGGCAGACCTGCCGAAACGGAAATTCTTTCCCGCGCAGACAAAACTTACCCCGATCTTTTTAACCAGTATTTTGGAGATAAAATCATCGGCGCTGATCCTGGCGAAGGCGCGGTTAAAATTTACCACTATACATACGTCAATATCCAGTTCCCCGATCAATCTCAAGCGATGTTCCAGGGAATACAGACTCCCCTCCTTCTGCGGGTGCGGCCAAAATGTCAAGACAACGCTGGTCCCATTGATCTTACGCGCCTGCCTGACCGCGCAGTTGATTATCTCCCTGTGGCCGCGGTGCACCCCGTCAAAAACTCCCAAGGCCACCACTGGCTTATTAAATTTCTTAATATTGTTTATTCCGTATATAGTTTTCATCCTGCTATGGAAAATGGGGTCAGAATTATTTTTCTAAGATAAAGATAAAAGAAAAATAATTCTGACCCCATTTTCTAAAAACCCTCCTTAATTTTATTTAAAACCTTTTTGCTTATCTTGACGATATCGCCGTGAAGGGTGCAGCCGGCAGCGGTCTTGTGGCCTCCACCGCCGAAGAAAGAGGCGACCATATTCACGTCAACCTTACCCTGCGACCTTAAGTTCACGCGCACCTCATCATTCTCTCCCAGATTCTCCTTGAATAAAGCCACGACCTCCACCCCCTCAATCGCGCGGCCAAAACTTAAAATTAGGTCAGCCAGATCAACGCGGGGCTTTCCGGATTTAAGCAGTTCTTTTTTTATAATAAACCAGGCGATCCTACCGCGGCAATAAAATCTCATTTCCGGAAGCACCTTAAGCAGCAATCTTATGTCGGACTGGGGGATATTCTCATAGGTATTGCGGTAAACCCGCGCGACGTCAAGGCCGCTTCCCAAAAGCTCGGCAACAGCCTTATGCGTAAAACCGGAAGTATTAGAATAACGGAATGATCCCGTATCGGTCATTATCCCCGTATATAAAAGTAAAGCGGTCTCTTTATCTATAGGCAGGCGCAGGCGCTTATACAGCTTATAGATCATCTCCGAGCATGATGAGGCGCCGGGTTCCACCCAATTCACGCTGCCGAAGTTCCGGTTGCTGATATGGTGGTCGATATTTAATACGGGATTATTCCCGCTATTGAGCTTGTAAATTGAACCGGTGCGCTTTAAATCCGCGCAGTCTAAAACCACAAAACAATCAAAATCAGCGAAGTTAATATGCTTAGTTCCCTTACCCGGCCGTAAGATCAATTCATTACCGGGAAGAAAATCATAACCATAAGGCAAGGCGTCCTCATTTATGATCGTGCCGGATTTGCCCAGCTTTTTTATGAGATTATAAAAAGCCAGTTGCGAACCTAAAGCATCCCCCTCCGGGCTGGTATGGACGGTGATGAGGAAATTATTATATTTTTTTACGCTTGCGCAGGTCTTTTTCAGGCTCATCACTGAGTCTCCGGCAAATAATGGGCACATTGGAAGCCCGAGTTTTGGCCGTATGCAAGGCGCGACGACGAAGGCGTACCCGATGTGGTACGCCGAGGAGAAGCAACGCCGCAGACGGCTAAAAGGCGGGCTTCCCCATCGTTTAAATATGTATAAGGCTGGCTAATTTTGGGCTGCGACTGCGTCACTCGTCCTTGGCGTAGTGCAAGACTACGCCTGCGTCCTCGTTCCTTGTCTCGCTCCAAAATTAGCTCAGCCAATGTGCTCATTATTTGC
>SCRK01000164.1 GCA_004298075.1 bacterium
AATTTAGGCTCCCCTTCGGCGATTATAGAACGATTAATAAGTATGAGCCGGTCGGCATAACATGACACGCCCGCTAAATCGTGAGTTACCAGGATTACCGCGATATCATGTTTTTTCCTTAAATCATCTACGATTTGGTAAAAAAGAGACAGGCCCTTGACATCTACCCCGCTGGCAGGCTCATCTAAAAGCAGCAGCCGGGGTTCAGGGGTCATGGCAATGGCAAGCAGGACGCGCTGTAATTCACCGCCCGAGAGCTCTCCGATCCTTCTCTTTAGCAGATGTTCGGCTGAAAACAAAGATAAAACATCCTTTACCCTTCCCAGCAGATCCCTGCTTATTCCGGTCCAGATGGGGCGGCGGCTTATCGCCGAAGCAACAAGATCGGCCACGCTGACCGGGGAACCAAAATCAAGTTGCAGTTTTTGCGGGACATAACCCAGTTTTGGCCTTTTAGAAACGCTGCCTTCGATTTGAAATACTATCCTGCCTTGATAGGGGATCTCTCCGAGGATCGTGCGCAAGAGGGTGGTTTTCCCGGCGCCGTTGGGGCCGACGACACCGATAACCTCTCCGCAATTAACATGCAAATTGACATTATCAAGTATAATATTATTGCCGAGCTTGACCGTCAAATCACCGATCTTCGTACAGCAATGTTCACAGGTATTTCGCAAAATGGGCTCCTTTTGACTATTGGGCAAAGGCCTTTTTCAAAACAACCAGGTTGTTTTCCATGATGTTTATATACGCGTCGTAGTCGTCAGGTCCGGTTACCGCCGGATCAAGCACATATATTTTAGCGCCTGTTTCTTCCGCGATAGCCCGGGCCGCGCTCGCCGAATACTGCGGCTCACTGAATAATGCCGCGATATCATTCCTCCTGATGATCTCAACTGTATCCGCCAGCTCTCTTGCGCTTGGCTCGCTTGCGGGTTCCCTCTCTACCACAGCGACAATATTTAAATCAAATTCCCGGGCAAAATAAGGAAATGCCTCATGAAAGGTTACCATCGGCCTGCCTTTATAAGCAGCCAGCTCGGAATGCATTTTCCGGCGCAGCCCTTCAAGTTTTGCCGCGTAATCAGCCGTATTCTTGGCGTAGAGCTCTTTGCGAAGGGGATCGAATTCTTCCATTGCTTTGCCTAAATTTTTCACCTGGATTATCGCGTTGGATACGCTGACCCATACATGCGGGTTATCGCCGGAATTGCCCTTGCCTTTAATTAAAGATATGCCTTCGGATAACTGGATTATTCTTAGATCAGGATGCTGCGCTATAATTTTGTCCAGGAAAGACTCCATCCCCGCGCCATTAACCACAAAGAGCTGCGCTCCAGCCAGCTTTTTCATATCGTCGGAGGTAACCGTATAATCATGCAAACAGCCGGTGAGCGCGGGGGTAAGGTTCCGCACTGAAACACCGGGGACATCTCTGGCGACGTTCTTGGCCATGATATACACCGGATAGAAGGAAGTTACGATATTGATATCCTTGGCCCGGCTGGCATAGGCGCGGATGGGGACAAAATAGCAGATCATCAAAGAAATAGAGAAAATCAACGCGGAAACGCGGCGTCCAAACATAACTTCACCTTTCTCATTTGCATTTTGAACACAATCCGCCGATTTGCAATTGATGCGTTTCTACTTTGGCGTTAAGCCTATTTTCGATAAACCGCGAAACGGCTTTAAAAGTACAGAAATCCACTTCTTCCATCCTGTTGCATTTGCGGCAGGTAAAATGATGGTGGTGCTGATGAGGCAGGGTGCAAAGCGCGTAGCGCAACAGGCGGTCATCGGATAAAGACTGCACCAGTATACCGGAATCCTTAAGCTCGGCAAGTATTCTATATACGGTCGGCAATCCCAGTTTAGGCAGCTTCTTCTTCAGCTTGGCGTACACATCGTAAGGCGACAGATTCAAGCCGCATTTCATGAAAATCCCGATAACCGCTTTCCTCCTGGGGGTTATCTTTAAACGATTCTGCTTCAAAACCCGGACATACGCTCGCATGGCACCTCGCAAATAGAAATGATTTCTATTTATACCACGGGAGAAATTTTTGTCAACAGGTATTCGCCCCCGTTGCCCATTAATGTTTTAGGCCAGGAATCCGACAAACGACCAAAAGATGATCCGTATTACCGGTTGATTCAGCGCGTCAAAGAACAGCATATTAATGAAGAGGATACAGATGCCCGCGCACAAAAACGCGTAAACAGGGTCATCCTTGTTTCCGGATGCCTTGCTTATAGCCGCCCAAAAAACTAAGAGCAAAGCGATCGTGGCAAAAACTCCGCTTTCAACTAAAGATAAACCAAGATAATTGTCCAGTGAAACCCTTGATAAATAACACTCCCCCGTGCCTATTTTACCTATCCCCGCGCCAAAAAACGCCCCCGTGGTTTTTAAAAAACCTGCCGTATATTTTAAACTATCCCAGCGTAAAGATATGCCCTGGATATTTGTTATTTTTTCAAAATAAATTTTCCCTAAAAAATTACCAAAGATATAATTGTTATGGTATATAAGCGAAAAAACGTTGGCTGCCAGCGCGAATAGTATAAAACAGCACAAAACAACCCCAAGGAACAAAAATAGGCCTGCTTTCCTATAAGCAGACGAAGCATTATAGGATTTTTTGATCTTCCAGCGGTAATAAAGGTAAAAAAACATGATGCCTGCCAATGCCCCGATAGAAAAAGTAAGGAGCAATCCCAGGAATATTACTACGGCCTGCCCTGCCATAAAAATGCCGGGGAACTTCTTTTCCTTTTGATCAAGCAAATATAGATAAACCGAAATGGGGAATA
>SCRK01000165.1 GCA_004298075.1 bacterium
ACATTTCTGACAAAAAGAATAACC
This sequence comes from bacterium, assembly GCA_004298075.1. Classification (GTDB taxonomy): domain Bacteria; phylum Omnitrophota; class Gorgyraeia; order Gygaellales; family Profunditerraquicolaceae; genus UBA6249. The sequence continues at coordinate 25 of SCRK01000165.1, forward strand.
CGCACCGCCACGGTAGAATAATATTTATTGGTACCATTGGTAACCTCGCCTTTTATGATCAGCTGATTGGTACCCTTGTATTTTTCGATCCTTACATTATGATACTCAAGATTAGTCACGCGCTATCCTATCCATATAGCTCCTGTAAGAGCTTTTAATATCCTTCAGGCAATCGGAACCGAACTTTTCCAGGAAGGCATCCGCCAAAACAAAGGCGCAGACTGATTCCGCTACCACTCCCGCGGGTTCAACCACGCATGTATCGGAACGCTCAACAGCGGCCTTGGCGGATTTTTTGCTCCGGATATTCACCGAATCAAGAGGGTTCATCAGGGTAGAAATAGGCTTCATGCAGGCCCGTATTACGATCGGCTGACCGTTGGATATCCCTCCTTCAATGCCTCCGGCATTATTACTCCGGCGGAAATAACCCCTGGATTTGGAATGGTAGATCGCGTCATGCACCTCGGAACCAAAACTGACCGCGTATCCAAAGCCTAAGCCGATCTCAATGGTTTTGACCCCGGGGATAGACATTATCCCGGCGCTCAAAACGCTGTCCAGCCTGCGGTCAGCCTGCGCGTAGCTACCCAGGCCAACCGGCACATGCTGGGCCATTACTTCAAATATGCCGCCCACAGTATCGCGCCTGTTGATCGCCTCTTTTATTCTTGCTTCTATCTGGGCCTTACCGCAAACACCTCCCACGGATAAGACCCTGCTGGATATAATTATCCCGAACTCACTTAAAAACTTTTTGCATAGAGCGCCTACAGCCACGGTAGCAACTGTGCTGCGCGCTGAGGCTCGCTCCAAAACCTCTCTTATATCGGAAAAACCGTATTTCAAGAGTCCTGCCAGGTCCGCGTGGCCTGGCCTTGCGGCTGTCACTTTGTGCAGCTTTTCAATACCGGCATCTTTATTCCTGATCAACAAGGTAATGGGGCTGGCCAAGGTAAGATTATTTTTCAGGCCGGAGATTATCTCTACCCGGTCATTCTCTATTTTCATCCGCCTGCCCCGTCCGAATCCCGCCTGCCTGCGTTTCAATTCTTTGTTTATTGCCTGCGCCTCCACCTTAAGGCCCGCGGGCATGCCCTCTAAAATGGCGACCATCCCTTTACCGTGCGATTCACCTGCAGTTAATTGTCTTAGCATAGTTCCCCCCTGATCATTGCCACAAGCCGCGCTTGTTTTCGCGCGCCTCTTGGTATAATTTCCGGAATAATCCCGCGTATTTTACATTCGGCGGGATGGTCAAAAGCGACGCGTAACCCTGTTTTACGATCTCCGCGTTGACAAATGTCCCGTCCTCTAAATAAACATAGGCCAGAAGCCTTTTATATTTGTCAAACCTCTCCGCGTCAAATTCCAACCTTACCCGCTTGCCTTCAACGAGTTTTTTGGTAAATTCATATGCCTGCCTTCCCAACTCCTTGATCGCCGCCTCATCCTGGCCGCTGCGCCGGGCATCGCGCTGGAGCTTGCTTGATTCATGCATCTCCGGGGTATCAATACCGATCAAACGCACCCGCTCTCCGTTTTCCAGCTTTAATGTATCACCGTCTACTGCCCGGGCCACCAAAATATTACCGTAATCATAATCCCTGCCGAAGGATATCTGCCCGCCGTAGAGATAACCTGCCCCAGCCAATATCAATGCCAGAAAAGACAAAAATATTATTTTCTTTCCCACTTGCTGCCTCCTTATAATCCTGCCGCGACTATTCCCGCCAAAACTATGATGTCTTCGATACAAAAGATATTTTTTATGCTCGCGTCAAAATAAATATTGGCGTCCGGAGCGAACTCGGCATCGGCCTTCCATAATTTTATCAGCACCGGAACCCCCGCGAACGCTTCGATCTGGATACCGATATCCCCACCCTCGGCAAGCTTGGCCGGCAGCCTCTCCAGAACCCCTTTGACGGCATCGGGATTTTTACCGTATTTGCGGATTATCGGCTCGATGCAGCGCTTGTGATAAGCGTCATAATACCCCTCAACCCCGGAGAACTCCCGAAAGGTCAACCACACACCGGTAGGCGCGGGTAAGCCCTTTATTTTTTGCGCAAGATAATGCAGGATCAGAATACCGGCGAGCTCCTTTGCCGGGACATTACAGGATAAGGAAAGGACCTTCCTTTCCCCGGTATCTACACTATACTCATCCGCCAGGAATTTAACCGATAAATTATTGGCAGGCTTGAGCTTAGATAATTCCTCCCAGGCCTTCTTAAATGCCGTCTCATAACCCATTCTTCTATTATATTATTTTCCATAGATAAATCAATGATTTTAGATTATAATGCAATGGAGAGAATGCAGCCGAGGGGTGACACGGAGGCGGGTTCCCTGCCGCGCGCAACATAAGTGAGCACGGTAGGGTGCCGCAGTGGCAGGACCCCGAGGCGAGCAACTAGACAAATCATGATTTACGACCGATTCCAACAGGAAGCCATTGACCACATCAATAACGGCCACTCGGTGATCGTTTCAGCTCCCACCGGCGCGGGCAAGACCGCGATTGCCGAGCATATCATCTCTTCATGCGTCGCGACTGAAAAATGTTCAAAAGGGGTGATCTACACAGCTCCCATCAAAGCCCTATCCAACCAGAAATTCCGCGATTTTCAGGGCCAGTTTAAGGATAATATCGGCATTCTCACCGGCGACGTTTCTATAAACCCCCAGGCCCCGGTGCTGATCATGACTACGGAAATATTCCGCAATAAAATACTGGATGAACCGCAAAGCCTTGACAAATACTCCTGGGTCATTTTTGATGAGATCCATTACATTGATAATCCCGAACGCGGAACCGTCTGGGAGGAATCACTGATATTTTTGCCCAAGCATATGAACCTGCTCGGGCTCTCCGCGACTATCCCTAACATTGAGCAATTCGCCAGGTGGATCGAATCCATCCATGATAAGACCGTAAAGGTGGTTATTGAAGACAAACGGCCGGTGCCGCTGCATTTTAGTTTCCAGTGCGCCAATGAGGTCGTGGATAAGATCGAACAACTTAAGCGCCTGCGCTCCTCTAAACCCAACCGCCTACAAATGCTGATCAGCTACATCCAGGAAAAAGAAGGCCTGCCGGCGATCTATTTTGTTTTTAGCCGCAGGCGCGCCGAAGAATTGGCCGAAGAGCTGCACGGATTCAAATTCCTCAACTCCACAGAAAGCCAGGAGATCACCCGGATGTACGAAGACCTGCTTGTCCGGTTTGACCTGAAAAATGAACGCTCCGCTCAACTCCTC
>SCRK01000166.1 GCA_004298075.1 bacterium
CTCCTCCTCCCCAATATTCAACAATCCCACGCTGGGGTTGGGCTTATTTAAGATATTCTTGCAGTAGGCATCTGCCATGATCCCGTATTGCAATAATTGGGTAGGCTTGGGGTCAATATTTGCCCCCACATCTATGATCAGGGAATTACCTTTTAAGGTAGGGGTAACGATGCCTATACCCGGCCGTTCAATGCCCGGAAGAAGCCCCAGGCCTAAAGTCCCGGCACAAACTACCGCACCGGTATTGCCCGCGCTAAAGAAAGCGTCACCTTTGCCTTGCTTGACCAGCTCAATTCCGACAACAATAGAAGAATCCCTCTTCCTTCTTATACTGGTGGCGGCAGATTCACTCATCTGGATCGTCTCAGAGGCATGCTGCACGCTGATCCTGGTGCCGGTATATCTGGCTTTTTTTAAGAGGGCTTCGATCTTTGACTGATCACCTACAAGAACCACGTCTACACCATACTCTTCTACCGCGGCCAGGGAGCCCTCGATAACTACTCCGGGGGCATGATCCCCTCCCATGGCATCAACGACTATTTTCATTTTGTCTCCTATTTCTTCTTCTTTTTCTCTTTTACTTTGATCTCCATGACCTGACGGCCGTCATAATATCCGCAGACCAGGCAAACCCGGTGCGACAGCTTAAGTTGTTTGCATTGCGGGCAAGGAGCCAGATTGGTCTTCTTGATCTTCCAGTGTGTACGGCGCTTTCTGCCGCGCTGCGCCGAATGCCTTCTTTTAGGTAGAGCCACAGTTACATCCTCCTTCGTTTTTGTTAATGCCGCATTTTTTGCAAAGCCCTTTGCAGCTTGGATCACAAAGCGGCTTTATGGGATAATCCAGTATTACTTCCTCTCTTATTTCGGGGTCTAGATCAATAAAGGTAATGCTGTTATCCAAAGGATAATTCAACTGCACATCTTTATCCCAATCCCAATCAAACTCTTTAAGGCAGCGGGAACAGGCCGCATGAAGCCTGGTTTTGATATTCAAATCCACGCTAAGGGCGTTGGTTATCCTCCAGGCGTGCGCTTTAAGTTTAACCGGTGAGCTGAACTTGATCAGCTCTGTTTCCAGGTCCAGCTTGGAGGGATCGATTTCCTCTTCTAAAAACACCCCCTCAAAGGGAACCTGGTTGACGAATATCTTCACTATTTTTTACACAACTTCTTTTCTAGGGCCCTGGCCACAAAATCCGGCACGAAGGCCGAAAGGTCGGCACCCAGGACGGCCGCTTCTTTGATCAATTTTGCCGAAAGATAGCTGTAAGACTCATGCGGCATGAGAAAAATAGTCTCAATGTCCCCGGCCAGTTTGCGGTTAGTCAGGGCCATCTGAAATTCATATTCAAAATCCGACAGCATCCGCAAACCTCTCACCAGGACTTTAGTCTTCATCGACCGTGCGAAATCCACCACCAGGCCGTCAAAATGGGTTACCGTCACTCCATCCATGCCCAAAGTAGCCTGCTTAAGCATGGCTACTCTTTCCGCTACGCTAAAAACCGGCTTCTTATGCGGATTATGCGCGACAGCTACGATAACATCATGAAAAATTTCATGCGCGCGGTTGATCAGGTCAATGTGGCCATTAGTTACCGGGTCAAATGTCCCGGG
>SCRK01000167.1 GCA_004298075.1 bacterium
GACCTGATCAAGCATACGCCGGCAACTATCGAACTGGTGCTTACCGGCCGATGCGCCCCTGCCGCAGTTATCAAAGCCGCTGACCTGGTCAGCCGGATAGATGAAGTTAAGCATTATTACCGGCGCGGGGTCAAGGCAAGGATAGGAATAGAATTATAGGGACACAATACTTAATTGCCGATTTCCTTGAAAATGCCTGGAAATGTGGTATACTTAATCAAAATTTGGTAAAAATGTCCGTATGCCTTAAGTTATGGAGGTAACTTAAGACCTGCCACAGTTAATTTAATCCGGATCGACTTGAATAAAGGGTCGGTCCGGATTTCTTTTTTGATGGTAAATAAAAACTTTAAAAAAGTATGCGTAACAAAACTAAACAGAGGGACTAACATGGCTCGTAGAATTATCTCTTTAATCATCTGTCTTAGTTTTCTCTTCCAGCAGACCGGCCTGGTCCAGGCAGCAGCAGTAGAGCTTAACCTCTCTAACTACTTTGCCAGGATGAGCTCCGGCCTTGCGCCAATAGACAGCTTCCGGCCCCTACACTTAAGGTACTTCTCCTATGACTCCCTGAATAACAGCTTTAAGGTACTTTTGGATAAGGGAGACCTTAATAAGGGACTGTCCCCGAAGGGGACTGTCCCTAAAGAAGCCGAAGCCCAGCTCAAAGAAGAGACCAAAGAGCTCTTAAAGTACTTCCTCATCGGCCTAACCCTTCCCAATGACAAGTTCTGGGTCAACTTAAGGCCTGATTCTCCCAGCCAGATCATCGACTTTAACCTGGAAGAGACAGATATAGGCAAGATCATGCTGGAAGCTGACCTGCAGTTAAAGAAAGATACCGCTTCATTCACCTCACCCCAAACTGCTGAAGGCAAGGAATACTGGAACAGGCTCTACAAGAAGGCTAGTGAGCTCTACGGTAATGAGAACATCACCATCCCCACACTAACCCGTCCCTGGATAGTCCCCAATGAGATTATCGTAAGAGAGACCAAGGATTCAGCCTATATCTACAAGGCAACCCTTAAAGTTATGCTGGAACAGGACTACTTAAAGGACTCAACTACCTACAGCTTCAAAGACTCCCGGGCTAAAGCCCTTAATGAATACTCAAGCCAGCTTATCCGTGAATTGATCATCCCCAAACTAACCAAAGAGGTCAACCTCTCCAAGAAGTATGCTCCTTTAAGGCAGGTTTACTACTCACTTATACTCTCTAGATGGTTCAAATCCCGCTTCTACGGCCAGTCCGGAACTTATCCATCCCTCATAGACAAGAATGATCTGACTAATCTTACCTCCAAAACTACCTGGGACAAAAACACCTACTTTAATGAATACAAGAGATCATTTGCCCAAGGCGAATACAACATCCAGGAACCGGTTTACACCCCCACAGGACAAACCATCAGGAGCTATTTTTCAGGGGGGATTGGGTTAACGCAAGAGAATATGAATATGTCTAACAAGACAGCCGTGGCAAGCCCTATCGGATTATTCTATGGCAACGCGGCCGTTGCCATGTCTCCGGCCATAGGGAAGTTGCCCAATATGGCATTATTAGCCGTCCCCGCGGATTTAAAGTCTATACAATACGCGGATCGTTACGAAGATTTGACTGCCGAGTCTCCTAGGAGCAATCTGGGAACCTTTTCGTCGGCCGCTTCGGCGGAGGGACAGAAAGCGCAAGAGACCGCCAGTTCAGCCATAGAGAATTTATTGAATACTTTTAAAGACTTTTACGTCATTAATGGTATTAAGGCAATGGCGGATTACGCGCTTATTCATGCGGCCCAGGCAGAAGGCGGCGGCAATAAAGCTCTGCTGGACCTTCAGGTTTTAAGAAAATATCTGGAGATAGCGATAGAAACAAACTTGTTAGGCCTTGATCCTGCTTCACTTTCCTTCGCGCGCGGCCATGATGAGATCCTGGCGGCATTACTTACTCCGCCGATGCTCAGATTATTAAAAAGAAACGGGCAATTATGCCCGGATATCGTGATTGATTATTTTCACGGACTTGATTTTGAAAACCTGGTCAAAGAAGGGCAAGAATCTGTTATCGAAGCAAACATCCCGGGGGAAATTTCAGGATTGAATGAAGAGTATATCGAGTCGTATATTAAAAATAGATGCTTTCGGATAGTTGTGGAAGAATTGGGGAATATAATTCTTGAACTTCCCGCGGATGAGTTTGGCGCTCTTTATTCGGAATTTAAAGAGCAGATGAAGTCCGCCGCCTTCACCAATCATAATATTCAATACGTAAAACAACGGGTTGTCGAAATAATGCGCCGGATACAATACCTGTCCGGCTTAGAAGAAAAGGACCGGGATGGCTATGTAGATAAGCTTTCCAATGATCTTTATTTCCTTCAGCAAATTGAATCGTACACCTTAGCTTCATCCCCCCTTAAGCGGGGATCCGGTTCAGCTGCGGATAAAAAAGTTACTGAAATTAAAACGGAACTTTTGTCTGGACTGAAACGCCTGGGATTAAGCATAGAATTGATCAGGCAGTATATTAAAACCAGCGGCAGGATCCGGCTGGGCGCGATCGACAATAGCGGTGATTATTCTTCCTCCATTTATTG
>SCRK01000168.1 GCA_004298075.1 bacterium
ATCCGCCAGGCCGCCGGAACTTATCTTTAAGAATTTATCCGGTACGCTGCCTATTAAAGAAAAGGCTATCGTATGCGGCAGGTGGCTGGTAAAAGCCAAGACCCGGTCATGCCTGGAGGCAGGCATTAAGAGTACACGCGTTCCAAGCTTGCGCCAAAGAGAACCGGCTTTTTTTAAAGCGCTCTTTTTGGTACCGGGAACAGGCGTAATAATGCAGATAGATCCGGCGAAAATATCCACTTGGGCATTTAGAATCCCTTTCTTTTCGCTCCCTGCCAAAGGATGGCATCCGACAAAACCAGGAATGAGCCCGCTTAACCGGGATACGATCTTTTCCTTGGTGCTGGCCACATCAAGCACCAGGCAGGTTTTTTTTAATCTCTTTGCCAGATCCGGGGCAATATTTATGATCGCCTCAACCGGGGCAGCCAGTATGACCAGGTCAGCATCACGCACCTCCTCCAAAGAAACAGCGGCGCGGTCAATAGCGCCGATCCTCCTGGCTAATTCCGCGTTCTTCTTATGCAGGCTCAAACCCACTACTTGCCCTGTCAGGCCTTTTCTTTTCAAGGCAAAGCCCATGGAGCCGCCGATCAAACCAGTGCCGAAAATCACAACCTTATCAAACATTTTCATTATATCTTTCTCCCCACTGCCGCGGCTATATCTTTAAGTTCGTTCATAAGGCTAAGGAAATTTTCCGGCAGCAGTGATTGAGCCCCGTCGGAAACAGCCTCCTCCGGCCGGTTATGCACCTCAATGATCAAGCCGTCCACTCCTCCGGCCACCCCGGCCTTAGCCAAAGCCGGGACCAGCCCCCATTTTCCCGCTGCATGCGAAGGATCGATGATGATCGGCAGGTGAGACAGTTGCTTAACAACCGGCACAGCGCTTATATCTAAAGTATTGCGGGTTGAATCCTCAAAGGTGCGGATCCCCCTTTCGCAGAGAATAACCGAAAAATTTCCCGCGCTTAATATGTACTCGGCGGACATCAACATGTCCTTGACGGTAGAAGCCATGCCGCGTTTCAACAGCACCGGTTTTTTGACCGCCCCTACCTCTTTTAAAAGGTTAAAATTCTGCATATTCCGGCAGCCGATCTGCAGGATATCCGCGAAATCCGCGACCAGCCCCACATCGCGCGGGTCCATAACTTCGCTTACCGTGACCATACCCAATTCATTGCCGACCTCTCTTAACATCTGCAGGCCGGATTTGCCCAGACCCTGGAAACTATAAGGAGAACTTCTTGGTTTAAATGCTCCGCCGCGCAATACCGTTGCCCCGGCTTTTTTAACCTCCCTGGCGATCTCAAATAAGCTGTCAATATTTTCAATGGAGCAGGGGCCGGCCATAACCACTACTTCCCTGCCTCCTATCTTTATCCCTTTACCAAGGTCAATTACCGAATCTTCTTTCTTAAACTCGCGGGAAACCAGTTTAAACGACGAAAGCACCGGTATAACATTTTCTACCCCAGGAAAGATCTCCAGGGGCGTAGCCCGTAATACATCCTCCGGCCCGATAACCCCAATGATGGTCCTTTGCGAGCCTTTTGAAAGATGAGGAGTCAGCCCCAATTGCTTAACCTTGTCAATT
>SCRK01000169.1 GCA_004298075.1 bacterium
CTGGCTTGACGCGGCGATTTTAAATCACCTCGTATTCAAAGACATCTTCGGGCTTGACCCGGAGAATTTAAAAGGCCTCACCTATAGCCATCAGGCAGGCCAATTTATCAAAGAGGCCGGAGAAGACTATTCAAAAATAGCTTTTTTCCTCAATCCGGTGAAAATCGAGCAGATCATGGCTGTGGCATTAACGGGGAGCAAGATGCCTCCCAAATCTACCTATTTTTACCCTAAGGTGCTTTCGGGCCTGGTGATCAATAAAATTAACGGAGATTAGGTTAGATGGCTTTATTCGGAAAACCAAAATACACGATCGTGCGGATCAAGAAAAAAGATATCCCCGACGGTTTATGGACTAAATGCGAGGGATGCCAGGAGACCCTTTATAATAAGACCCTGGAGGAAAACTTAAAGGTTTGCCCGAAATGTAACTACCATTTCGTGCTTACTGCTCACGAGAGGATCGATATATTATTTGACAAGGCTACCTTCGCGGAGTTTGATAAAGATATGATCAGCCTTGACCCGCTGGATTTTAAGGGCCCCAAGACCTACAAGGATAAATTATTCCAGGACCAGGAGGCAACTGGTCTAAAGGACGCGGTTATCTCGGGGGTCGGTAAGATCAATGAAAAGGAAGCGGTCATCGCCGTAACCGATTCACGTTTTATCATGGGCTCCATGGGTTCGGTTGTGGGAGAAAAGATCACCCGCGCCATCGAATATGCCACAAAGAACAGGCTTCCTATAATAATCGTCTCCGGTTCCGGAGGAGGGGCGCGCATGTATGAAGGCATGTATAGCCTTATGCAAATGGCTAAGACCTGCGCCGCTTTATCTTATCACCGCAAGGAAAGATTGCCGTATATTTCCGTGCTCACCAATCCCACTATGGCCGGGGTCATGGCTTCTTTCGCCGGGGTAGGAGATATAATCGCGGCTGAGCCTAATGCCCTGATCGGCTTTACCGGGCCGCGCGTAATCGAACAGACAATAAGGCAGAAGCTTCCTCCCGGTTTCCAGCGTTCGGAATTCCTGCTTGAACACGGGCTTATTGATATGATCGTGCACCGCAAGAATATGAAAGATATTTTAAGCCAACTGCTTGACTATTTGGCTTAATTTTGTATAATATTATTTTTAGTTCTACCTACTATACTAACTACTCGCATAAAGGAGTATTGAATGGCCCAGGTCAGTTTAAGGAATGTTTGCAAAGTTTTCCCCGGCAATGTCATGGCGGTCAACAATGTTAATTTGGGTATTGAGAATAAGGAATTTATGGTCTTGGTCGGACCATCCGGATGCGGTAAATCCACCACCTTAAGGATGATCGCCGGCCTTGAGGAGATAAGCTCGGGGGATATTTATATCGGGGATAAGCTGGTTAATGAGGTTCCCGCCAAGGACCGGGATATCGCCATGGTTTTCCAGAATTACGCGCTTTATCCTCACATGACTGTTTTTGAGAATATGTCATTCGGCCTGCGGCTAGCCCACATACCTAAACAGGAGATCAACCTGCGGGTAAACGAGGCTGCCGATATTCTGGGGATCAAGCGGCTGTTGAACCGTAAGCCCCGTGAACTTTCCGGAGGAGAGAGGCAGAGGGTGGCAGTAGGAAGGGCCATTGTTCGCAAGCCCATGGTTTTCCTGTTTGATGAGCCTTTAAGCAACCTCGACGCCAAGATGCGCGTGCAGATGCGCACGGAGATCCATAAGCTGCATATAAGGCTGCAGACCACCATTATTTACGTTACGCATGACCAGGTGGAAGCCATGACCATGGGGGACCGTATCGCGGTCATGAAAGACGGCATCCTGAATCAGCTGGCCGATCCTATAGATGTATATGACCACCCGAAGAATAAATTTGTCGCCGGTTTTATCGGTTCCCCGCCTATGAATTTTATGCAGGGAAAGATCATAAAAAAAGAAGGCAGGCTTTATTTTGACGAAGGAAAGATCCAGGTTAAGCTGGTAGAAAGCATGTACAAGAAAATGACTAATTACCTGGGGAATGAGGTATTCTTCGGTATCCGTTCTGAGGATATCTATGATAAGCTGTTTGTTTCCGAGGCCCCTCCGGAAAATATCGTCCGGGTGAACTGTGAGGTATTCGAACCCATGGGTTCGGAGGTTTACCTTTATCTGAATACCGGCCGGCACACCTTCATCGCCCGGGTAGGCGCGCATGACCGCCCGAAGGTCAATCAGGAGATGGATGTGGTTTTCGATATGAGTAAAGTGCATTTCTTCGACAAAAATACCGAAGAAACCATCATTTAAGCTTTCCACGGTAGATCCAAACAGCTTTAGGATCTTTATGCGTCAAAAATCCGCCCGGAAAACAATCTACATTTATCTAGCCGGCCTATCCATCCTGATCCTCTTAATAAGCTCGATTTTCTTTCGTCAAAGAATACAATTAGGGGCTTTGTTTATTTTTGCAGCCGCTAATGCCCTGATCTTGATCATTGAGCTGCGGTCATTTTCCTCCAAGAGCTACCAAGCCCAGGCCCTTATTGAGAACTGCCAGGTGCAGGTTAATATCCTCAATGTTGAAAACGCAAAGAGCAAGGAGCTTGCCGCGAGCCTCAAATCCAGGATTACCCGCTATGATAATCTCAAGAAGATCATTGAAGACCTTAACCGCAGTTTAGTGCTGGATTCCGTCGTAGATGTTTTGACGCAGGCAGTCTATTCCCTGATCTCAGCCAGGAAGGGAAGCGCTTTGTTCTTCCTTGTCAATAAACAGGCGCAGAAGCTTGAGTTGATACGTTCGATAAAAGAGGATGATGAAGTAATTTTAGCCAAAGACGGGGATACTTTTGACCAATGGGTCCTGAGGCATTCGGCCCCCTTGTTAATAGAAGATTTAAAGAAGGATTTTCGCTTTGACACGGATTTACCGGGAACCCAGGACTTACGCCCGCCCTCCTCGATCATCAGCTCTCCTTTGATCAGCCGTAACTCCCTGTTGGGCTTATTAAGGCTGGAAAACAGCGAGAGCGGTTTCTTTACGCAGGATGACCTGCGATTTTTGGCGTTAGTCTCCGACCTTGGGGCAGTGGCCCTGGAGAACAGCCTTTTATTCCAGAAGACACAGGACCTGGCTATCCATGATGACCTGACCAGGTTGTATACCCGGCATTATTTCCTTGGAAGGTTAAATGATGAGGCCAAGAGATGCTTAAGGCTTGACCAGCACCTTTCGTTAATGATGATCGACATAGATTTTTTCAAACAGTACAACGATAGATTCGGGCATACTGCCGGGGATATAGTATTAAAAAAGATCGCCTCCCTTATGAAAGAATCATTGAGCGAGCTTAATTTCCTGATCAGCCGTTTTGGAGGGGAGGAGTTCCTGGTTATGCTTTCCGGGCTGGATAAAAAGAAGTCCCTGGCGGCTGCCGAAACCCTGCGCCGGAGGATCGAAAAAGAAAAAATAAGCCTGCGCCGCCAGGATACCATGGTAACCGTTTCTATCGGGGTTGCCAGCATACCGTTTGACACCAAGGATGAAGATGACCTGGTGTTGAAAGCGGATAAGGCCATGTACAACGCCAAGCAGAAGGGAAGAAATCAGGTATGCTGCATATAGTGTTATATATAATCCTATCAGTTGCCTGTTTTTTATTGTTGCGTGAATTTCTTGGAGAGCGGCTAAGCCGCAAAACCGCTGAACTGGACGGGTTATTTATTGAAAACGCAAGGCTGCTTAAGGATAAAGGCGAATTTGAGGCGCAAAACCGCGGCCTTAACAAGGAATTTACCCAGACCGTGGAGCTTTATGAGTTAACCAAGGATATCTGCAAGAGCCTGGATGAGGAGAAGGTATTTAACATATTCCGTCAAAACCTGGAGAAGCATACCGGGATAACTGACTGCCGGTATATCAAAAACAGCGGGGAGTTGAACAAGTATAAAGATTACACGCTGCTGCCTCTGAACAGTTATGAAAATCAACCAATAGGTTATCTGGCCTGCGGGAATGTCCCGGGTGAAAACAAGGATAAGCTTTCCATCCTGGCCCAGCAGCTCCTGATAGGTTTGAGAAGGGCTGTCCTTTATCAGAAGGTAAGCGAACTGGCTATTACCGATACTTTGACACAGGTTTACAGCAGGAGATATTTTCTTGAACGTTTTAATGAGGAATTGCGGCGCTCCAGGAACAATAAGCTTCGTTTGTGTTTTCTTCTCACCGATATAGATAATTTCAAGCAGTATAATGACCGTTACGGGCATTTGGTTGGAGACGGTATATTGCTTCAGGTTTCTAAAACCATTCGTGATACGATCAGGCAGATAGATTTTATCGGCCGCTACGGCGGGGAGGAACTCTCTATTGTCTTGGCCGAAACAGACAGGGAGCAGGCGAATTTCGCCGCGGAACGTATCCGTCAGGCGGTTGCTTCTGATGTGATCAGGGTTTATGATGAAAAGCTTAAAGTTACCATAAGCATCGGTGTTTCCGCTTTTCCGGAAAATTCCGGCCAGCTTAACGATCTGATCGAAATGGCGGATCAGGCGCTTTATCAGGCAAAGGCCTCTGGTAAAAATAGAGTCTGTTTCTCCCCCCTATAAGATTATTCCTTGAAAATTGGGGTTTTTTAATATAGAATAACGCACATGGCCAAAAGCTCCATTATCGGGATAGACCTGGGCGCTACCAACTTAAAATGCGCCCTGCTTGATAACGATCTTAAAATTAAAGCGAAGAATTATTTCAACACAAAAAGCTTTGATAATAAGCTTAAGCTTATCCAGGGTATTACTGATTCCATAAACAATTTTATTTTACTCCACGGAATATCCAGAAACTCTGTTTCAGGGGTGGGCATAGGTCTGCCCGGGCCGGTGGATACCTTTAAAGGGGTAGTGCATTTCCTGCCGAATATTCCAGGATGGAAAGAGGTGAGGCTTAAAGAGATCCTGGAGCGCAAAACCGGTTTGCCGGTTTTTATAGATAATGACGCCAAGCTCATGGCTTTGGCAGAGTACAGGTCCGGACAGGCAAAGAAATATAAAAATGCTTTATGCCTGACGCTAGGCACAGGGGTCGGCGGTGGATTGATCATCAACGGTTCTCTGTACCGAGGCGGTGATAACGCCGCAGGTGAGATCGGGCATCTGCCGCTTAATGAAAAAGGCCCGCTTTGCCCATGCGGGGGCAGTGCCTGCCTTGAGGCATACATCGGTAATGCCAGCATCCTTAAGGAAGCGCGTAAACTATTCGGCCCGCGGATCACCCTTGAGAAGGTAAGCGCTTTAGCTAAAGCCAATAACAGCAAGGCGATAGATCTCTGGATCAAAGTGGGAGAGCGGCTGGGCATAGCTTTAAGCGGAGTGATAAATTTGCTTAATCTTGACGTGATCGTGATCGGCGGAGGGGTTTCTGATGCAGGAAAAGTTTTATTTGAAAGTGTGCGCAAAACCATTAACTTGCGCGCAATGAGCGTGCAGGCAAAAAGGGTAAAGATATTTAAAGCCAGGTTGGGCAATGACGCCGGGATCATTGGCGCCGGATTCTTAGTCAAGGAGAGACAGATTCGATGAAGATATTTATTGACACGGCAAATGTTAAAGAGATAAAAGAGGCTT
>SCRK01000170.1 GCA_004298075.1 bacterium
GAGAAATATCCTCTGGATACAGAGGTTACCGCCGAGGTTGCCAGTATCACTGAGTTCGGTGTTTTTGCCAAGATAGATGATGAACTGGAGGGCTTGATCTACTCAAGCGAGATTGACAAGGAAACAGCCGCGAATCTAAAGCCCGGAGATAAAATAAAGGTAAAGATAATCAAAGTGGATGTGGAGCAGGCCAAGATCGGCCTGACCGCCAGGCTTTAAAAGCATGGATATAAACCGGCAATTAGAGATAATTAAAAGGGGTGCCGTAGAGATACTCTCCGAGGAGGAGCTGCGCAAAAAACTCGAAGCTAGCATTAAATCCGGCAAGCCGTTAAAGATCAAGGCCGGATTTGATCCTACCGCGCCTGACCTGCATCTGGGGCACACGGTGCTGCTGCGTAAACTTCGTCAGTTCCAGGAGCTTGGCCATGAGGTTTATTTCCTGATCGGAGACTTTACCGGCCGGATCGGAGACCCCAGCGGCCGCTCCGAGATCAGGAAGCAGCTTACTAAAAAGCAAGTGGTTGAGAACGCCAAGACCTATAAGAAGCAGGTGGGTAAAGTACTGAATATCAGAAAGATAAAGATCGTATTTAACAGCAAGTGGTTTGACAGGATGAGAGGCCTTGAATTTGGGAAGCTGCTGACATATTACACCGCTAACAAGCTGCTTGAGCGGGAAGATTTTACGCAAAGAAGAAACAACAAAAAGCCGATCTTTATGTCGGAGTTCATATACCCTGTGCTCCAGGGGTATGATTCGGTGATGCTTAAAGCGGATGTTGAAATAGGCGGCACTGACCAGATATTCAACTTGTTGGTCGGCCGCGACCTGCAGAAAGACTTTGGCCAGCCGCAGCAGGTAGTCTTGACCATGCCGCTTTTAGAGGGCACTGACGGCGTTCAGAAAATGAGCAAATCTTACGGCAATTACATCGGGATAAATGAGCCGGCAAAGGAAATGTTCGGCAAGATCATGTCGATTTCCGACGAGATCATGCTCAAATATTATGAGCTGCTTACCGATGAAGATCTGGCTAAGGTAAGACAGATGCACCCCAAAGAGGCAAAAGTAAATTTAGCCAAGATCATAATCACGCAATACCATTCCAGCCAAGCCGCCCAAAAAGAAGCAGAGGAGTTTACCCGGGTTTTCTCTCAAAAGGAGATCCCCCAAGATATGCCGCTTTTTAAAACCGACGGCACAAAAACCGTCCTGGCCATCCTTAATGAAAGCAAATTAGCGGCCAGCGGCAATGAAGCCCGCCGCCTGATTAAGCAGGGGGCGGTCAGTTTCAATAATATAAAAATCGAGAAAGAAGATTTTGTCCCCAATGAACCCGGCATCCTCAAAGCCGGTTCCCGTCGCTTTCTAAAAATAATATGCTCTGGACGATAATCGGCGCTCTCGCCGCTACCTTGACCATGTTCTCCTTTGTCCCCCAGATATTCAGGTCTCTAAGGACCAGGTCTGTCAGGGATGTAAGCCCGGTCACCCTATTCCAGCTTTCCGCCGGTGTTTTTCTATGGATGATCTACGGCATCTCACGCCAGGATCCGATAATCATAGCCGCTAACGCCATAACTTTAATGACCTTATCCGTGCTGATATTTTTGTATTTTAAATATAGGAGATTGATCAAATGAAAGGAATAATTCTGGCCGGCGGCAAGGCAACCCGGCTTTACCCGGTCACCAAAGGTATCTGCAAACAGATGCTGCCGGTTTATGACAAACCGATGATCTATTATCCTCTTTCAGTGCTCATGCTGGCCGGGATAAAAGATATCCTGATCATCTCAACCCCTAAAGACACCGCGCGCTTCGAGGATCTGCTGGGGGATGGCTCTACCCTGGGGATAAAGATAGCTTACGAGGTCCAACCGGAGCCCAAAGGTATTGCCCAGAGTTTCATTATCGCCGAGGAGTTTAT
The DNA here is from genome assembly GCA_004298075.1 of bacterium. Taxonomy (GTDB): domain Bacteria; phylum Omnitrophota; class Gorgyraeia; order Gygaellales; family Profunditerraquicolaceae; genus UBA6249. The sequence goes on from SCRK01000170.1 coordinate 1,934, forward strand.
CGGCAGCGAGAGCGTCTGCCTTATCCTGGGGGATAATATTTTCTATGGTTATAATCTAAGAGAACTCCTGTGTGATTCCGCCAAATTGAAAAAGGGCGCGAAGATCTTCGGCTACTATGTCAGGGATCCCCAGCGTTACGGGGTGTTTGAACTTGATAAGAAAGGCAGGGTGGTTTCAATTGAGGAAAAACCAAGCAAGCCCAAATCCAACTGGGTAGCTTCGGGATTATATTTCTACGATAATGATGTGGTGCGGATCGCCAAAAATATCAAGCCCTCCAAAAGAGGGGAACTTGAGATCACCAGCGTGAATAACGAATATATCAAAAGAGGCAGCTTTAAGGCGGAGTTCCTTAGCCGGGGCTATGCCTGGCTTGATACAGGCACCTATGAATCGCTGATCGACGCCTCGATTTTTATTAAGACCATTGAAGACAGGCAGGGTTTAAAGATCGGATGCATAGAAGAGGTGGCGCTGCGCATGGGGTACATCAGCAAGAAACAACTGGCAGGGATCGCTTCTCTCATGCCCAACAGCTATGGAGAATATTTAAGAAGCTTGCTTAAAGATGGGTAAGAAGATCCTGATATTGGGGAAAGGTTTTATCGGC
>SCRK01000171.1 GCA_004298075.1 bacterium
AGCATCTCACAGATAACCTGCATCCCGTAGCAAATGCCAAGCACCGGGATCCCCAGTTTGAATATTCCTTTATCCGGATATGGGGATTTCTTATCAACTACCGATGCGGGGCCTCCCGAGAGGATCAGGCCTTTGGGATTTAACGCGGCGATCTCTTTTGCCGGGGTATTATAAGGGATGATCCTGGAGAAAACCTTATGCTCCCTGACCCTGCGGGCGATCAGCTGTGTATATTGGGAACCAAAGTCTAAGATCAGTATTGTTTGTCTGGTCATTTTCCCATTCCTACTCTTTGGCCTACCTGGAATATTTTTCCTTCCGTCTGGATAGAAGGAGCGATAATGATCTCTACGTCATGCATTTCTTTTAATTGCATCGCTCCCAGCGAGCCCATTGATGTTTTTAAAGCGCCGATGAGGTTCTGTGAACCGTCATCTACTTTTGCCGGGCCCAAAAGGATATCTTTTAATCCTCCGGTTGTGCCTACCTGTATGCGGGTACCGCGCGGAAGGTTGACATGCGAAGTAGCCATGCCCCAATGGAAACCCCTTCCCGGGGCCTCCTGGGCGCGGGCAAAGCTTGAGCCGATCATTACGGCATCCGCTCCGCAGGCAAAGGCCTTGCAGATATCCCCGCCACGGTTCATCCCGCCGTCGGTAATAATAGAAACATATTTTCCCGTGCGCTTAAAATAAAAATCGCGCGCCCCCGCGGCATCAACCGTAGCAGTTACCTGGGGAACGCCAATGCCTAATACGCCGCGGGTTGTGCAGGCAGCGCCCGGCCCCACTCCGATAAGCATTCCGCTTGCGCCGGTTTCCATAAGCTCAAGAGTCGTCTCATAGGTTACGCAATTACCCAGGATAACCGGGATTTTTAAGGATTTGCAGAATTTATGCAGGTCCAGTGTTTTATATTGAGTGGAGATATGCTTGGTGGTCGTAACCGTTGATTGTATTACAAAAATATCCGCTCCGGCCTCAATGGCCAGCTTTGAGAATCTCTCGGCGTTAGCCGGGATACAACTGACTACGGACGTGGCTTTAGCTTTTTTGATCTCAGATACTCTTTTTGAGACCAGTTTTTCTTTGATCGGGGTAGTATAAACCGACTGGATCAATTCCGTGGCTTTTGCCGGAGTTGCCTTGGCGATCTCCTCTAGAACCGTATCCGGATTTTCATAACGGGTCTGTATGCCGTCTAAGTTTAAAACAGCGATCCCTCCTAAACGGGACATCTCTATGGCGAATTTTACATCTACGACCCCGTCCATGGCAGCGGCTAGGATAGGTATCTTGAATTTTTTACCGGCAAACTCAAAACTTGTATCAACCTCATTGGGATTCACGGTCCGGGCTCCGGGGACCAGGGCGATTTCATCAAAACCATAGCATCTTCTTGCGCGCCTGCCAATACCTATCCACTCTGCCATTTTACAGCTCTCCTTGTATTAACTCGTTGTTCTATAATAGGTTACGATAATTCGGCCTTATTCAGGGAAAATTACTGAAAGGATAAAGAATTTTACACCAGAGCGACGGGTTTGTCAATATTTATTTATTCCCTATTTCTTTAGTTCCTTAAGCAGTTTTTCTAATGGCAGGGTATTTATTACATCATTTTTGGAAAGCCAGGCACGCCTGGCCACCGAGATCCCGAATTTTATTGCCTCCAGCTGATCGACCGTATGGGAATCGGTGCTGATGGCCAATTTTATTCCCATTTCTTTTGCCTGCCGGCTTTGCAGGTCATTTAAATCCAGCCTTTGTGGAAAGGAGTTTATTTCTAAATGCGTGTTTGTCTCCTTAGCCGCTTTTAAGATCTTATCAAAATCAATATCGTAGGCCTCGCGCGCGCCCCAGAGCCTTCCCGTAGGGTGCGCGATAATATGCACGTATTTATTCGCGCATGCCTTGATCATCCTGTCGGTTAATTGTTCTTTGGATTGTTTAAACCCGGTATGGATCGCCGCTACCACCACATCGAATTCCCTGAGAACTTCATCTTTGTAATCAATTTCGCCTTCGGTATCTATATCCACTTCAGTCCCGAATAATATCCTGAAACCTTTAAGTTTCTTATTTAACTTGTCTATTTCCGTTTTTTTCTTTTTCAGCTCGGCAAGATTCATCCCATGCGCGATCTTAAGGCTTTCGGAATGATCCGTGATAGCCGCGTAGGAATAACCTTTCTTGAGGCAGGCCTGCGCCATTTCTTCTATACTGTTGGACCCGTCGGAATATTTGGAATGCACATGCAGGTCGCCTTTCAGGTCTTTTAGTTCAATCAGCTCCGGCAGCTTAAGTTTACGCGCCAGTTCTATCTCTCCGGTATCCTCCCTTAGCTCCGCTTCAACGTACTGCATTCCGAGCAATTTGAATATCCCCTCTTCAGTCCTGCCCGCGACGAATTTTTCTTTTTTGAAAACACCATATTCATTTATTTTAAGCCCTTTTTTTATAGCTAGCTGCCTAAGCTTGATATTAAAATTCTTTGATCCGGTAAAATAGAGCAGTGCTGCTCCAAAAGATTTGTCCTCCACCACCCGGCAGTCTACCTGCACATCCTCTTTCGTGCGCACCGAAGATTTAGTTTTACCCTCGGCCAAAATATCCTTTACAGAGGAAGCCTTTGTGAAAGCCTTCATTATTCCGGCCGGCTTGCCGGAGACGATCAATATATCAATGTCCCTTACGGTTTCCTTTTGCCTGCGCAAGCTTCCGGCGGTAGAGATTTTCTTAACTTCCGGCAGGCGTTCGAGCGGTTTTACAAATTCCTCAGCCACAAAGGATGCTTGAGCAAGGGTCATTCTTTGCCTGCCCCTTTTAAGGACTTCTATGCCTTTTAGAATATTCTCAACGGTTTTCTCTTTTATGCCGAAGATGCCCTTGAGCCTGCCCTTTTTTATGGCGTTCTCCAGGCCTGCAACATTTTTTATCCCTGATTTTTCGTATAAGAGTTTGGCGGTTTTTGGCCCGACCGAAGGGATATTGAGTAAATCCAATAAGCCTTCGGGGATGCTCTTTTTCAGACCTTCATATGCCTTGATTTTACCGGTTTTGATAAATTCTTTGATTTTTTCCGAGAGGTCGCTTCCGACACCGGGGATCTCCTCCAGTTTATCTTGCCGGGTAAGATCCTCTATATCATGGGTTAAGCCTTCTATGTTCTGCGCAGCCCTTTCATAGGCGCGGATCCTAAAGATATTTTCTCCTTTGATCTCTAGTATCCTGGCAATATCCCGGAATATTTGGGCAATCTCTAAATTCTTCATACAATCAGTTTATCCCCGTTGTTAGTTTTGTCAAGTAGTTCATGATGTTTAGCTCTTGGGATATTGTCAAGCGGATGGCTTGGCTTGGTTCGGAGCAGGGCGTGGAGGCAAGGAGCGGGCAAGGATGCCCGGCTATCTACGAAGTAGGCAGAGCGACGCCAGCCGACCCGAGCGCAGTTGCGGCACGCTGGGCCGCAACAAGCGTCCCTGCGAGAAACAAGACAAGGCAGCCGCTTGACAAAAATAAAAAGGGCGTAGATTTCTCTACGCCCTTTATGGAACAGTTCTTAGTGGAAACGCGGGATTTAGTACATCCCTCCGCCCATACCGCCCATACCGCCCATACCGCCCGCCGGCATACCGGGCATCTTATCCTCTTTTTCCGGTTTATCCGCGATCAGGGTTTCGGTCGTTAACAATAACGCGGCAATGCTGGCAGCGTTTTGTAAGGCTGAACGGGTAACCTTTGTGGGGTCGATCACGCCGGCCTCGATCATATCAACATATGCATCCTGGCTGACATCGTAGCCTATATTGGTCTTTTCCTGCTTGATCCTTTGCAGGACCACTGAACCTTCTAAGCCTGCATTCTGGGCGATCTGCCTCAAGGGTTCTTCGATGGCGCGTTTCACGATATTAACGCCGATTTTTTCGTCACCTTCCAGCTTTAGTTTTTCTAAAGCGGGAATGGCCCGGACCAGGGCTATGCCGCCGCCGGGAACAATACCTTCCTGGCTGGCTGCGCGGGTGGCATGCAAAGCATCCTCCACGCGGGCCTTCTTTTCTTTCATTTCCGTCTCTGTGGCGGCACCCACGTTGATCACCGCAACACCGCCGGACAATTTAGCCAGGCGCTCCTGCAGTTTTTCTTTATCATAATCTGAGTCAGTATCTTCTATCTGTTTTTTTAACTGGGCTATCCTGGCGTTGATGGCTGCATTTTTGCCGGCGCCTTCGACGATCGTGGTATTTTCCTTGTCGATTTTTACCTTCTTTGCCCGGCCAAGATCCTCCACATCAACATTCTCCAGCTTGATCCCCAAATCCTCGGTTAATGCTTTGCCGCCGGTGAGAACAGCGATATCTTCAAGCATGGCCTTGCGCCTGTCCCCGTAACCCGGGGCTTTTACCGCGCAGGCAACAAAGGTGCCGCGGATCTTGTTAACTACTAAAGTTGCCAAAGCCTCGCCTTCTACTTCTTCGGCAATGATCAATAACGGTTTCCCCACGCGGGCGATCTTTTCCAGCAAAGGCAGGATATCCTTGATAGAGGATATCTTTTTCTCGTAGATAAGAATGAAAGGATCCTCTAAAAGTACCTCCATCCTTTCGGCATCGGTTACAAAATACGGAGAAAGGTATCCCTGATCAAATTGCATGCCTTCAACGACATCCAAAGTAGTGGCGGTGGATTTGGCCTCTTCTACCGTGATCACCCCATCCTTACCCACTTTGTCCATTGCCTCGGCGATCAATTCACCGATATTGGTATCCGAGTTAGCCGCGATACTGGCTACCTGAGCGATCTCTTTTTTATCCTTGATAGGAGTGGAAAGCTTTCCCAGCTCTTCAACTATTTTAGCGACTGCTTTTTCAATCCCGCGCTTTAATTCCATTGGGTTTGAACCGGCAGTGACATTTTTCAAGCCTTCGCGATAGATCGCTTCCGCTAAAACTGTGGCGGTGGTTGTACCGTCACCGGCGATATCGGAGGTTTTCTCGGCAACCTCTTTGACCATCTGCGCGCCCATATTTTCAAAAGCGTCTTCCAGGTCGATCTCTTTGGCTACGGTTACCCCGTCCTTGGTGATAGTGGGTGAGCCAAATTTTTTATCAATTACCACGTTGCGGCCCTTAGGGCCTAAGGTTACTTTTACCGCAGCGGCCAGCTGTTCTACGCCGCTTAAGATCTTGCGGCGGGCCTCGTCACTGTAAACTAATAACTTTGCCATACATCCTCCTTATTATTTGATTATAGCCAGAATATCTTCTTCGCGTAAAATAAGCAGTTCTTC
>SCRK01000172.1 GCA_004298075.1 bacterium
TCAACTAAAGACAGTTTGTATATTGACGGCCAGATGTATAGTATTTGGTCTACTCCCCACACCCCATACGATTTCTCCACAACTATATGTAACGCAGATAGTTATATAAATAGATATTTCAATAATGGCGCGCCGCTGGTCTTATTTACTGCCCCGGGTTATAACGCGCCCACAAAAGAGTTCTTTGGTTTTATCTCAGGGCTGGAATCGCAAAGCAAAAATATCACCAGCCTGAAGATCTATGGGAACAAATTTGAAGAGTTGGATTCGATCACTTTGGAAGGGGCCAAAAAGCGCTTTTTTGTTTTCGCGATGTGGCCCTGGCAGTTTGTAAATTATCGTAAGGTCATAAAGATCGGTGAATTCAAACCGTTCTATTTCGAGCCGCTGGAATTGAATCTTTATCTCTCAGAAATAGAGATTGAATTGTCTCAACCTGATGTTAGACAAACACTTACATTAAGAGGCTGCGCCTTGAAAACCCTGCTTTCGGAGAAAACACGGATGGTTATTTTAAGCAATCTTACTCTTGAGGCCGTCCAGCCTGAGAGCTTGGCAAATATTTATCTCAGCCGTTGGCCGAATTTGGGGGAAACATTCCAGGATTACAGCCGCAAGATCGAGCTCTTCACTTATATGGGCAGCTCTCAGCAGTTTTTCTCAACTGATAACCTTAAACCAGGGCAGGTTCCCTTCGGGACCAAAACAATATTAAGCGATTACTTAAGGGTTTTGGACCTTTATGTGCGTTGGCACTTCCTTCCCGAAGGTTTTAAAGAAAAAGATTTACCGACGATAAAAGAGCAGTTTTACAGCCTTAATACTGTTGTGAAGAGGGGGAATGGCCGCACTACAGTGAAATTCAATCCTCCTCAGGGGTATCTATTCCAGAAGGAGTTGGAATATGCCTGCCACAGGATAAACGAGCAGGTTATCCTGTTGGCGGATAACAGCCGTCTTTGGTGCCTGCCTTAGAAAACGCTTTCCTAAAGGCAGCCAAGTATTATTGACATATTTAATAATAGGTGTTATATTTGAGATGCGTTTAAAGGCGGCAGCGAAAAAGCAATTCCGCTATGGAGGTAGCCGGATGCGCAAAGCCACGGGACGATGTTCGCCACAATTTACATTTCTGAATTTTCACGCTCAGGGTCAGGCGGGAACATTATCCGGGTTGCTAAAGCCGAAGAGTCTTTTAATGGACATTAAAACTTCGGTTTTTTTGTTTTTATGCCGTTAAATAGTTTTAGAAAGTATTTATTAAACCAAGAAGGGGAGGTGAGAGAAATGTTAAGGCAGAAAAGGGCGCAAAGTACACTTGAATACATCATTATCTTCACAGCCGTAGTAGGAGCGATACTTTTGGCTGCCAACACTATCATTAAGCCAAAGGTAAACAGCATGCTTGAACACGTAGCCGGGGAAGCGGAGAACGCGGTCAACCATGTTAGTTTCCAATAAAGCAATTTTAAGGAGGTGAATAAAAATGTTAAGGCGAAAGAAAGCGCAGAGCACGGCAGAGTATGTGATCGTGCTGGGCCTGATAGTAGCGGCAGTAATTGCTATGCAGACCTATGTTAAGAGGGGTTTCCAGGGCAGGATCAAGGACGCGGTAGATTATACCGACCAGGGCGGCCAGACGGGAAATGCCGTTGCTTTCACCACCAAGCAATATGAGCCATATTATTTGGAGTCTAAGTTTGGCACTGGGCGCACTTCAGAAGATACAGAGAATTTAGCAGAGGGTGGTGCGGTAAGCAGGGCTTCTACCGAGACAAGCACCAGGAGCGGTTCTCAAACGATATTGGAGCCGAAGACCGAATAAAATATAATGATGAGGAGGTGAGTTGAATGTTTAATAAATTTAACCGGAATAAGGCGCAGACGACATTGGAGTACGCCATTTTAATAGGCGTGATCGTTGCCGGGCTTGTCGCGATGCAAGTTTATCTGAAGAGGGGATACCAGGGTAAATTAAAAGAGAGCGCCGACAGTATGGGCCAGCAATTCTCTCCGGGGCACACCACGAGCAATTATACGATTACCAATAGCTCCGAATCTACCGAGGAGCTCAAAGATAAGGTAACCGTCTCTACGATCGACAATCAGCAGAGCCAAAAAACTGGCACCGAGCAAGTCGCTACTTCTGATCAAGAGTCCTGGTGGAAGTAAAGGGGGTAAGGATAATAGGGAGGTTTTGTAAATGCCGATAAAAATAATCTTATTGTTAGTGGTTTTCGCCGGGGTTTTCTATCTTGTCAGCCTGGCATATCCTTTTTTTGAGGCGTTAATGGACCGCTGGCAAAGAAAGAGGATGGACAAAATAACCCCGAAGCTTGACCGGATGTTCCTGGATATCCCGTTAAACAAGCTGCTGCTGATCGATGTGCTTTCACCTTTGGTGAGCGGGCTATTGGGTTTTTTCATCAGCCGCAATATCTGGGTTGCCGCGGTAGCGGCAGTCGCGGGGCTGACTTTTCCCGTTTTGATCATCAAGCGGCTTGAGGCCATGCGCAGGCAAAAATTCGCTTCGCAGCTTGTTGACGGATTGATGATACTGTCCAGTTCTCTTAAGGCGGGATTAAGCCTCTTGCAGTCATTTGAGGAGTTGACGCAGGAAATGCCTAATCCCATCAGCCAGGAGTTCGGCCTTGTCATACGCCAGATGCAGATGGGTGTTTCCCTTGAGGAGGCGATAACCAAGCTTAAAGTGCGCATGCGTTTGGATGAGCTGGATATGGTTGTAACCGCGATGCTGGTGGCCAGGGAGACCGGCGGAGATCTTACCCAGACCTTTTCCAGGGTAATCTATACTATCCAGGAGCGGAATAAGCTTATCGGCAGGGTCCAGGCCCTTTGCGTGCAGGCAAATATGCAGGGGATAATTATGTCGCTGCTGCCCATTTTATTCGGAATATTCGTATATAAGATGAATCCCGGTTTTTTTGATGTGTTCTTTAAGGATAATTTGGGAAGAGGGCTTATGATTTACGCGATTATTTCAGAAATACTCGGCATCATTTTTATACGTAAATTGAGCAAGGTTGATATATAAAAGGAGTGTATAAATGGTATTAATCGCGGTACTTTTACTTTTAGCAGCCAGTATTTATCTTCTGATCCTGCAGTTCGGCTCCAAAATATTCGGGCTGGAGAAGATGCGCCTGCCTGAGCAGGTATTTGACAGTAAAAAGGTAGAGCTGGAGTTGAGCCAGGATAAATATACGGTAAAGCCGGATAATACCTGGCTTCCTCTTACCGCCAGGTTTAAGGATTTTGAGCAGCGCATCCCCTTCTCGACCGAAGCAATAAGAAGGAGGCTGATCAAGGCCGGCTTGCCGATGGGGGTGTTGGAGTTCCTGGCTTTTAAGGCATTGGCAATTATTTTTGTTCCGGCCGTGGCTTTAATATTTCTTAGCAATAATTTACCTAAGAATATGGTTTTGGCCGTTTCTCTGGCCGTGGGTTTCTTTATACCGGAAATGTGGCTGAATCAAAAGATAGGCAAAAGGCTGCACAATATACGGCGCGATCTGCCCAATATCATTGACCTGCTGAACCTTTGCGTAAGCGGAGGGATGGACTTTATGCTGGCGGTAAACCGCGTGGTCAAGGATCTAAAACCCTGCGACCTGACCCGGGAACTGGGGGAGGTTTACCGCGAGACGCAGGTAGGTAAGTCCAGGCGCGAGGCGTTGAAGAATTTCGGCTGGCGCGTGGATATGCCCGAGGTGCATTCTTTCGTGCGCACACTGATACAGGCTGACCGCATGGGCACGCCAATGTCGGAGGCACTGAATGTGCAGTCGGAGGAGATGAGGGTAAGGAGGTTCCAGCACGGCGAGTCAATGGCATTGAAGGCGCCGATCAAGCTGCTTTTCCCCTTGTTCGCCTTTATTTTGCCGGTAGTTATGATCATTGTGGGAGGCCCGATAATCCTGCAGTTTACGCGCGGGGGCATCAATTTCGGGTTTTAAAGATGAAGAAAACAATAAAAGCACAGACCGTTATAGAAT
>SCRK01000173.1 GCA_004298075.1 bacterium
AGATTCCGCTGCCTGTCATAAAGAAAGTCATTGTCGCTGAATATAAAACTATTTTTTGAATACCTTTTCTGAAGAACGGCGATCTCCTCGATCATATCGCCGGCCTTCCTGCTTCTTATGGTATTTTGCCACATTGGCGGCTGAGGACAGAATACGCATTCATGAAAACAACCCCTGCTGAAATTTATAGCGATACTCTCCTTTGGATCTCCGGGGAATTCAAATACCCGGTATTTATCCATGGGGATCAAAGAATAATCCGGCAAAGGCAGCTCCGAAAGATCTTTTATGAGCGGGCGCCTGCCGGTATGGATAAATTTTCCTTCTTCCAGATAGCCCAGCCCTTTTACCGTTCTTATCTTTTCTTTATTCGGCTTATTTTCTATGGCTTTCACCAACTCAAAGAAGGTGAGCTCCCCCTCTCCTATTACCACATAATCTGTATCCTCCGAGACCCTGAGCACATCCTCCGGAAGCATAGACGCATGATAACCACCCATAACCGTAATTGTGGAAGGGGACAGCTCTTTAACGACACGCAGAAGATGCATCCTTCTATAGATATCGGCTGTAACGCTGCTTGTGGCGGCAATATCAGGATTAAAATCCCTTATAAATTTACCGACATCCTCCCAGCCAATTCCTAATGCCTGGGCATCCAAAACTTTAATATCCGCGTATCCCTTGGTTTTTAAATATGCCGCCATATATAAATACCCGCAGTTTGGCGTGTATTTATCCGTTAAAACCTTTTTAATCGGCGGGTCGACAAATAATATTCTCATATGAAACAATCCTTCAGGACCTTACCTTCAATTTTATTCGTCTTAATGCCCGTGATATCGGCAATAGTAGCAAAAATGTCGGTATGTTTAATCGGGCGATTGATAATTTTCCCCCGCTTGACGCCCGGGCCGTAAACATACATCCATACATGGGAAGGATTATCGTAGGCATTTTCAGAATGCTGCATATAGTAAGGGTTGCGTTCGTGATCTATACAGACAAACAGATATGTTTTTCCTTTATAGAATTTATCATTTGTAATTGTGCGCCAGATCTCAAAGATTCTCTCATCGCAGCGTTTCAAAGTAAGGACATAGCGGCTAAAGGAATCATAATGGGCGCTATCCGGATCATCCATGACATATAAGACCAGCTTTGGCTTAAATACCGGCATGATCTTCTTAATGAATATTTGATAAATACCTTCGCTCATCCCGTCCCATAAAATGAAATCAAATTCCTGCGTAGCTAATCCTTTTAATACTTTTTGGTAATTATTGAAAGATACAAGCTCCTGCCTGGTCAATATTGTTTTTAACTCGGGAGAAAACTTTAAGTCCATAAAGGTGATCTCGCATGGATAGGTATCCCGGGAATAATCTTTAGTTTCATAAACGCAATCATTAAGCCACCAATGGCCGATAGTCCATAATTTAGTTGCGGGCAAAGAATATTTTTTCCTGACATACTGGGAGATGGAAGGCGCCGTTATTTTGGTGTCCTTATTATAACTTCCGCCTGTATTAATGGCATTGAAAGCGGGCATATGGAATTCATAATTTATATCGACTAAATCGGAATACAAAACTCCCTCTTTGAGCATTTCATTCCAAAGATTCGGAAAATATTGATGGGTAGGGTCGGCGATACTCTCGGTATTGCGTACGCCGGTTAATAGTACGAGGATGATATTGGGGAGGCCATCCTCCTTTGCATCCTTTTGGCATAAAGCTGGTCCGGAGAAATAAGAGACCAGGAAATAGAGAGTTACGCATAATATCTTTAACGTCCGTTTACCGGTGGTCATCATTTTTTGCGGGTCTTCACTATATTGCCGTTTATCCCGTATAGAAAAAAGCTTTTTGTCTCGATAATATTGGAATTTTTATAACCCATAAAACAAATGGGGGGCAGCTTCTCGATCTTCGCGATCCTGCCGTTGGAGGTATCCAGCCAGAATAAGCTTGAGTTAATATAAACATTCCCCGCGGTGGATTCTTCTTTAAGCATCTCCACGCCCTTTTCGTTATGCTTGCAATCTACAGTAGATATAATGAAACCGATCATCCCTTTGTTATCCACATGGTTGGACAAATTATAAAAGAGCCCGTCAACCCCTGTCAAAGATTGTTCCCAAAGCTTTTTGCCTGTCCGGAGATCTAAGCAGAGCATAAAAAAACCTGCCGGTTTTCTTACGGGCATCAACAGGCGTTCACCGGTGATAAAATAATATTTACTCGCCCTGCCCATTAATTTCCAGGAAAGCGGGCCGTTGAACGGTTCGGCATTATATGCCCAGTCGGTTTTTAACTGACCGGGCTCCAGGCGATAAGCTGTCAGTTTTATAAAAGGGGAAATAACCAATATCTTTTCTTCAAAGCTGTCTAAACAATTATTTTTACGAATGCCGGTGGATATCTCTTTCAAAGAAATATTCTTGAGGTCTAATTTGTATAAGCGGGAGTTGATTTTCATGATATTTATTTCTTTGACAAAAGTTAAATCGGGGATCCTCTCTTTATCCGCTCCTGAAGCATCAAAAGCTAAATCCGCCGTCATTGTTAATCCGCTATTAAGCACTTTCAGGTGGTCAACGGTAAAGATCAATATCCGGCCTTGGCTGAATTGCACTCCTATCGGGGTAACACCTGCCAGCTTGGCATAACCCTTACAGCGGCCGGTAAGCGGATTTAGCAAATACACTTTATTCCCATTGGCTACCAATAATGAATCATCGATAAATTCAGTATAAAAAATCTTGTCTTCGAATTTTGTGCCGCGTAAATTATATGTTTCAAAATGCAAATAGCCTGTAAGCGCTTCCCCGGGCTCTTGAGCGGCTAACTCCCCCTGATTTGTCATGCTCCAGGCGTATGAGCCGTCACCGGCCTTTACCGCCAGCAGGTCTACGCCGTCATTTATGATCAAGGTATCATCGTACAAATAGGCTTTAATAGTAGTAACTTGATCTGGAAGGAT
>SCRK01000174.1 GCA_004298075.1 bacterium
AAGAAAAACTCTCCGGATTTTCCCATCCAGGCGATCAATTTTTGTCTCCAGAAAGGCAACCTGACGGCTTATGATATTGATTACATCGGTTTCTATGAAAAGCCTTTTCTCAAATTCTCCAGGGTGATTTTAAGCCACTTAAGATCCTTCCCAAATTCCTGCAAGAATTTTTTAGATACTATGCCCTATTGGCTCCAGGACAGGTTGGCCATTCCTTTGCTCTTTAAACAGGAATTGGGTTATCAGGGGAAAACCCTGTTCATCAAGCATCACCTCGCGCACGCGGCAAGTTCATTTTTAGTCTCTCCTTTTGAAGAAGCGGCTATCCTGACTGCCGATGGAGTGGGGGAATGGGCTGCCGCTACTTACGGTTTCGGCCGGGGGAATAATATAAGCATACTCCAGGAGATGCGTTTTCCGGATTCGCTGGGTTTGCTCTATACAGCAGTAACTACTTATCTTGGTTTTGAGGCCCTGGAAGGTGAAGGAAAAGTAATGGGATTAGCCGGATATGGAAAGCCGGTTTATCTGGATAAATTCAAACAGATGATCAAAGTCCATCCAGACACGAGCTTTAGTATCGACCAGGGTTTTTTTGGTTTTAATCAGGGTTCGCGGATGTACAATAAAAGGTTCATTAAATTATTCGGCAAAGACAGGAAAGGGGAGGAAAAGATCGAAGAAAGGCACTGTGATATTGCTGCCAGCCTTCAGAAATTTACCGAAGATGCCTTGATCAACATTGCCAGAAGAATACATCGGGAGTTAAAGATGGATAAACTCTGCCTTGCCGGAGGATTATTCCTGAATTGCGTGGCTAACGCCAGGATTTTGGAAGACACGCCTTTTAAAGAAGTTTTTATCCAGCCGGCTGCCGGAGACAGCGGCGGGGCATTAGGAGCCGCTGCCTACATCTATAATTCGATACTTGGTAACCGCCGAAACAGCCGGATGGAGCACGCTTACCTTGGCCCGGATTTTTCAACGGAAAATATCCGCCGAATTTTACTGAACAGGGAGATTAAATTCAAAGAATTTAACGATGCCGAGCTCTGCCGGTATGTTGCCCGCATGATATCCGAAGATAAGATCATAGGCTGGTTTCAAGGCAGGATGGAATTCGGCCCCAGGGCATTAGGTAACCGCTCGATACTGGCTAATCCCTGTAATCCCAAAATGAAGGATTTATTAAACTCAAGGGTTAAAAAAAGGGAATCCTTCAGGCCGTACGCCCCGGCTGTGCTGGAGGAAAGGGCTGGAGATTTCTTTCAAGCCAAACAATTTTCCCCTTTTATGCTTTTAGCCGCTAAGGTGCGGGAAGATAAGAAAGCGGTAATTCCGGCAGTAACCCACATAGACGGAAGCGCCAGGGTGCAAGTTGTAAATAAAGAGATCAGCCCTAAATTTTGGCTTCTGATCAAAGAATTTGAGCAGCTGACCGGCATCCCCTTAATTATCAATACCTCTTTTAACCTGCGGGGGGAACCGATAGTTTGCGGCCCTGAAGACGCCGTTAATTCTTTTGAAAGCAGCCGGATGGATTGCCTGGTTCTGGAGAACTTAGTTGTCGAGCGCCTCCAGTATCTTTAAACCATGACGCATCTAAGAAAAAAGACGATCTTTATAATTTGCGGGGTGTTCTTCGCCTTGATACTCCTGGAATTGGGGATACGCTTAGGCGGGGTTATA
>SCRK01000175.1 GCA_004298075.1 bacterium
GATCAATATTTTATCCCCGGGGTTGATGATCGCCCGAAGGGTAAGGTCCAGGCCTTCGCTTACGCCTACGGTAATCAAGATCTCCTCGTCGGGAGAGTATTCCAGGCCGAACCTGTTTTTTAAATAACGGTGTATGCCTAAGCGCAATTTATAGAGCCCTTTGTTGGAGGTATAGCTGGTAAACCCCTGCTCAAGGGAATAGATCCCTGCCTCACGGATCTGCCATGGGGTGACGAAATCCGGCTCACCTACCCCCAATGATATAACCTCCTTCATTCCCAAGACCAGGTCAAAGAATGCCCGGATGCCGGAGGGCCGCATTTTTTCTACTACTTTTGAAATTTGCATTTTTACCTACATTCTACCTACTAGCTACTACCTACTTTCTAATAAGATATTGCTATCCTTTTATTCTCACTCTTGTGTTTCAAAATTACCCCGTCCTCTTTGTATTTTTTTAGCAAAAAGTGTGTGGCTGTGCCGCGCACATGCTCCATGCAGGAAAGTTTTTCCGCCACAAAATTAGATACCGTATGCAGGTTTTTTCCCTCTACCACTACCAGCAGATCATATGTCCCGCTGATCAGGTAACAGCTGGTCACTTCGGGGAATGAATAGATGCGCTCGGCGATCTTGTCAAACCCTAAATCCTTCTGAGGGACAATGTTCACTTCGATCAAGGCCCTGACCTCGCATTCGGCGTCTTTGATCAGATCTTTATTGATCACCGCTTTGTATTTTAAGATCGCCCCCTCTTTTTCATATTTTTTGATCGCCTTTTTTACCGTGTCCACGGGTTTACGGACCATTTTCGCGATCTCTTGCGCGGTTAGACGGCCATCCTTCTCTAAAATTTCCAAGATTTCGTCCATTATTCTCTCCTTATGTTATAAATCAAGCTCAAAGGTACATACGGCTAATTATTAGAGGATTATATACCACTAAATACGGAGGGTCAAGGATATAATAACAGTGAACCAGCGGGTCCTGCCACTGCGGCACCCTGCCGTGCTCACTTACGTTGCGCGCGGCAGGGGACCCGCCTCCGTGTCACCCGCTGGACATAAGGCGATTTTCATATAACTGGTCATGCTATCTATAGGGACATTTCTGGTAGAACCTGTTAGCGGAACTAAGGTTAGATAGAAACGGTCTTAGTGTTTTTAGTGTTTGTAAACGTCCCCGCGAAAACACAGCCAAGGCAGACCCCGCTGCTTCAACGGCTACTTTAACTCTTCCGGGTGATGCTTGACTACCTTTGCCTCAACCATATAAATAACATCTTCGGCAATATTGGTGGTGTGGTCACAGATACGCTCCAGGAAGCGGGCGATAAGTAATAATGCCACTGCCCGGTCTGCGGTCTTGGGATCGCGCCCCAGGTATTCATTAATTAATTCATCCTGAACCAAGTTACGCAAGCGGTCAGCCTCGGCGTCCGCTAAAACTACCTGCCTGGCAAGCTGGGCATCCCTCTTCACAAAAGCATCTATGGCATCGTGCACCATCTTCTGGGCAACTCCGGAAAGTTTAGGAATATCCACTAATGGTTTAAGCAACGGCTTTTCCATTAGCTCTAATGATCTTTGCGCGATATCCACAGCGATATCGGCAATACGCTCTAATTCCGAGTTAATCTTCATTCCGGTAGCAATGTATCTTAAGTCACCGGCCATCGGCTGATACCTGGCAATAAGGTCAATACATTTCTCATCTATGGCAAGCTCCAGCTCATCAACTTTATTATCGCTATTGATCACCTCCTGGGCCAGGTATTTGTCGCGGTTTTTCAGCGACTCGATGGATTTAAAGATCGCCTCCTGGGCAAAGACCGCCATCCC
>SCRK01000176.1 GCA_004298075.1 bacterium
TATAATGGATGAGCTTTTTTGTGAGATATCTTTGATTTCTCCGATCGTCAAATGCCGATCTAAAATTATACGGGAAGCGCCCAATTCTTTATAGAAACTGATTGTTCTTGAATTAAATGCTGTCCCGCCTGTGCCCATATGTATTTCTCCGGGGAATTTAGTTCTCTCTAACGTCAATAATAAACCCAGATCCGCTATAATAAGGCCGTCAACTTTTATACTTATTAGTTTTTCGACTATCTCTCTGATCAAAGGATATTGTTCACGCGTATATAATCCATTAATTGTTACAAATACCGGCACATTTCTCTTATGGGCAAGCTGGATTGCATATTGCAAATCCGCAAAACTCGAAAAATTAGCCCCGTATCCTTCCCTCCTGTTCAGCGTATCAGATACGCCGTATCTATCCGACCACAGTCGGGGGACTATTCCGCAATAAAGCTCTCCTGCGCCTGCCTCTACGAGAGGCTCGACTTCTTCCTTTCTTGAAATTGGCGATAAAATTTTCATCTTCAGTCGGTCAATTAAGCTTGGCGCGCTCCGGATTTTATAATTTTAAAGTTTGAGAATCCTAGTTCAACATTTTGCGTTACCCCTGAATGCGTGTATTGTATTACGGCTTGTTTCGGAACCTGCAGCCCTTCAACCTCCTGATACTCAATTGTCACGTTAAATCTCATAGATCCGCTCTGCATATCCTTATCGTAACCCTTAAGCAATAGGCCCCGGCTCAAGCTTGTAAAATAAGGCGTCATTTTATTGATGATATCTCCTTTGTAAGAAAGTGTTTCTTGAGATATACAAAAGTTACTGTCTATGGACATCTTTTTCACAACTTGAGATTCCACTCCCTTATAAGATATATTGTACCCATCAGGTAATTTATCCGTGGAGGAAATTACGTCACCTTTCATAAATTTTAGATCAATAACATACGCCCTCCAAGTTTGATAGAAGCCTCGCAGCATATTCTCCGTTGAGCCGACAGCCAGTTGCAAATCTTTATCAAATTGCGCGTTGCCGGTTGGAATATACTGCGTATGATCAAAGACGAATCTATCTTCTTGGTCAATGCTGAAATAAAATTTCATGGAATCTAATATCTTAGTTTGCTCGTCAGTAAGAGGATACTGCGTCTTCAGCGCGGCTTTCGTTTGATCAAAGATGCTGCTGTTTACTTCGCAGGCGAGCTCCGATAACCCCTCCCGCTTCAGATTGTAGTACGCCGCATTAACTTTGGAAATCAGGCTCTGGTCTTCTTTTGGGGTTGGTGCTGAAATATTGTTTTCTTTGACAGCTGCCTCCTGTTTATCCAAAACGTTTTCAGTAGAACCCGGGGTAATTTTGTTTTCACCATCAATGCGTTCGATCTCATCAAGCGGGTAGGTCAAAACCGCCCCCAAGAAGTTTATCTTGATATACTGGTCTGTTTTCTCGACTATGCTGCCTTCTATCGATTGTCCGGATTTAAGCACAACAGTTTCGGCAAAAGCTATAGTTGGAAAAGCCAGGCATAATACCAATAGCAGAGCTTTCATTCTCTTTTTCATCATCTTGACGCCTCCCTTTCTTCCTTCTTTCTCTTAAATTGCTTCGATTTCATGATCCAAAGTGAACTCAAACGGCAATCGAAAAGAAGAATCCGGTTCCTGTGCTGGCAAAATATATAACTTATTTATGAAATGCTTCCCGCAATATAACATTAGCTATATTCTCCGCCAAAAGCCTGTTCCCTTTTTTTGTGCAATGTCCGAAATTTATTCCAAACATATCAACAAAATATGCCATAGAGCCGCCTTTCTTAAGGGCATCTTTGAATATTTTTTCATTATCCACAAAGATAATCCCCTTTTCATTACCTTCAAATATTTTTTTTAACGGGGCTATGCTGCGTGCAGGA
Source organism: bacterium (assembly GCA_004298075.1). Taxonomy (GTDB): domain Bacteria; phylum Omnitrophota; class Gorgyraeia; order Gygaellales; family Profunditerraquicolaceae; genus UBA6249. The sequence continues at coordinate 1,904 of SCRK01000176.1, forward strand.
TACTGCACGCAAACAAATTTTATTCTCCTCTTATCTAAAATCTCTTTGAGCTTACGATAGCTGTTAACTGTAACATCGCTATAATGACTTAACCACCAACTATTTGCTTTTTTGGCATATTTTCTTGCCATCTCTAACTTGCCCATTTCTTCGTATAATAATGAAATTGCTTCATATGTTCGAAGATTTTCATCGGGATCCAATTCCATGGACTTTTTGAATGCGTCTTCAGCGCGGGAAAGCTTACCTTCGGCATGATAGTAGCGGCCTAATTCAAAATAGGCCGTAACGTTCCCGGGATCTAACTGTACGGCTTTTTTGAATGACTCTTCGGCCTGGGTGAGCTTGCCTTGGGCCTGATAAAGCCGTCCTAATTCAAGATAAGCGTTAACATTCTCGGGATGCAGTTTTATGGCTGTTTTGAATGACTCTTCGGCCTGGGTGAGCTTGCCTTGATCTCGGTAAAGCCATCCCAGGAAAGTATACACAATAGAACTTTCGGGATGCAGTTTTATGGCTGTTTTGAATGACTCTTCGGCCTGGGTGAGCTTGCCTTGAATCAAATAAAGCCATCCTAACTCAAGGCATGCGTTAACATTCTCGGGATGCAGTTTTATGGCTGTTTTGAATGACTCTTCGGCCTGGGTGAGCTTGCCTATATCCTGATAAAGACGGCCTAGTTCAAGGAGCGCCTCTACATTCTTAGGATCTATTGTTATGGCTTCCCTGAATGAATCCTCGGCATGGGAGAATTCACCTTGAAATTGATAAAGCTGCCCCAAGTCAAGGTATGCTTCAAAGTTCTTGGGGTCTAGCTGTACGGCTTTTTTGAATGAGTCTTCAGCTTGGGAGAACCTGCCCTGGCTTTGATAAAACAACCCCGAGCAAATATATGAATAATAGTTTTCCGGATACAGTTCTATAACTTTTTTGAATATGCCTTCGGCTTGGAGGCGCTTGCCTTCAGTATAATAGTAGCGGCCTAATTCAAAATAGGCCGTAACGTTCCTGGGATCCAACTGTACGGCTTTTTTGAAAGAGTCTTCAGCTGAGATTAAGTCAAGATGAACTCCTTTTGAGCCTATTTCTGGAATATGCGTTTGGATTTTTCCAACAGCCTGTTTGTTGGCACTAGAGATAATATGCAGCCAAAGGATCCTTGCAAGCTTATAGACCTTTAAAGACCTGAATAAACGCACAGCTTTTGAAGGAGTGGCTGCTTCATGCGGGATATACCCCCCCTGGTCATTGATTCCCATCATCGTCACTACCATACTTGGATGGTATCGATCGATATCGGCGTTAATCCGCTCTAGAATAGCGGTCGTAGTAGTACCGTCAAATCCTTTATCTATTACGCTAAATCTTGTGCCTGTGTTATTCCGGTTCAGCATCTCTTCAAGAAAAACAGGATACTGTCCTCTGGTAGTAGACTCCCCTAAACACATAATCCGGTAGGTGCCGCTTTCTTTCATGGCTTTACTGTTTGAGTACTCTTGCGTAAATAATAAAACAAACCCGCCCGCGCGTAACCCTATCTCCAAAAGCAGAAGAGATAAAAAAACGCCGAATATGATCAGGGTTATTTTAATTTTGAGGGTTGTCACTGGTTTAATTGTGCTATTGTTCCGCATAACGTTTTAATTTAACAGAGCAATCTGTCAATGACCAGCTCTCTAGCATCCTAAAGATTGAGCTACATACTTTTGGTAAATAGCCTGGCTTATAAGCTTATCATGAGTAGAAATTTCCATCTTTCCGGGATCGGCCAGGAAATATACCACATCCATCTTCTCTATTGTGGCCACACGGTGAGATACCATTATTATAGTGGTGCCTTTAAGAAAGGCGCGCAGGTTATTAATGATCAGGTTTTCTTTTTGGCAATCCACGGAAGAAAGCGCTTCATCCAGGATCAAAATCCTAGGCTTCTTTATTACCGCCCTGGCAATAGCAATACGCTGCTTCTGGCCCTCGGAAATTTTACAAGCGTTCTCTCCGATAATCGTATTATAACCGTCTCTCAGGCCTTCTACAAAATCATCTATACAGGCAATTTTTGCCGCCTCCTGCACTTGCGTAAAACTTGCGCCTTCTTCAGCGTAGAGTATATTATTTTTTATAGAATCATTCCAAAGGTAGGGTTCCTGCAAAACCATCCCGATTTGCTCATATAAAGTTTTAGATTTGATCTTGTTTATGCAACAGTCATCTATCAAAATTTCTCCCTTGATCGGGCTATAAAGCCTTAAAATGAGATTTATGATCGTGGTCTTGCCGCAGCCAGATGGGCCCACCAGCCCCACGAAAGATCCTTCATCAACAGAAAAACTTAAATTATCCAGGATCATCCGCTTATCGTATCCGAAAGAAACATTTCTTAATTCTACCCTTCCCCTGGTAATTGCAAATTCTCTCGCCTCATTTACCTCAATAGCGGAGGGTGGGGCATTCAAAATCGTCTCTACCCTTTTATAAGAAATCATTCCTTCGGTTGTTTCCTGAAAGAATTTAGCCAGCGAACCCTGGATTCCGGATAGCTGGCTTAAATAAATAATGATAGCGCTGAGGCTGCCAAAGGTCAGCTGTCCGATGATTACCTGATACCCGCCATAAAATAGGATTAAACCTAAAATTATACGGTTAACTAAACTGTTGGCGAATAAACCCATCGCCTCTAATTTTGTCTTGCCTAAGTTAAATCTCATGTTCTTCACCAAGCTTCTTACATAAATACCTGTTTGCCTCCTCTCCTTTCCGAATGCCTTGACTAACTGAATATGTGACAATACTTCCTGAAGTCTTTTAAAAATGCCTTGAGAATCTTCAACCCACGCTTTATAGGCCTTCTTGATCCTCCGGTTAAAATAATATGAAACTGCGTACAAAGAAGGGGTAAGCACCAGGGTCAATAACGCTATCTTGAAATTCATATAAAAAATAATGAGAAAAATAAAAACTGACTTTGGGATTAACTCAACTGCCTGCGGCAGGATATCTGCCATAAAACGGCTGCTCTGTTCTGCATCATAGCTGATCTTATAAAGGTGCTCTCCAGTCGAAGAATCCAGGAAAGAAGCATAGGGAAGCTTTTGCAGTTTTTTGAATATTCTGCGGTTGAAATCAAAATTCAGGCGTATCTTGATGTAACGGTTCAGGTAATTGCTAAAACTATTGAATAAACCGCTTAGGACAAAAACAATCCCCCCTATCCCGAATAAAATGATAAACAGCTTTATATCTTTGTTAGCATAGGCCCTGTCAATAATCAACTTAGCCAAATAGGGGTTGACTAAACCAAGGAGCATAGTTATAGAGCTCAAAACTAAAATTAATAGCTCTCTCCTCCAAAAGGGGAGAAGATAACGGTAAAAACTAGCGTATTTCATTTATTGGTTTTGTCTGCTTAAGCGACTCCTCGCGGGCATGGGCCACCTTACAGAAATATTCAACTGGTTTATCCAGCTCTGCAGTTTCCAGGCAGGAATACGCCGGACACCACATACAAAGATTTATGATCGTGCATTTCCGGCAGTTATTCAAGAACTCTTCGTTATTTGAGCGCATATCGCGCACCCTTAACGCGAAACTTTCCCAAGCCTCTTTTAGCTCACCCTTTTTTAAATCATAAATACACTCCGGATGCCATAATAAAGAACAGAGGCGGAAATATCCATCGTAGCTGACGGCAAAATTACTGTTTCCTGTGGCGCAGTGAAAAAGATGATTGCAGCCAAAATGCGCGAATTTAGGATTAATCAGTTTACCGCAGTTTTTTTCTAATTCCCGGGAGCGCTCAGGATCCTGCTGTTCAATCCTTACAATTTCTTCCGGGCTAAGGCGTTCAGATATGATCTCTTTATTTCTTAGCGCATTGGAATCAAAACGGAGATGCAAAAACGGGTCAAAACGAAAATAATCCTTTGTTCTTTCGCGGCAAAATTTTGCGATTAAGGGAAGCTCGCGGACATTTGACAATAAGGCCATGGCTTTAAAGCGTACCTTAATTTCATTTTTTAATAGGAGATCCAGACCGCGCATAAAAGCGCCAAAAGACCCCTTTGTTCTCGTTACGTTTTCATAGGTCTCTTGGGTTACCCCATAAACCGTAACCTCGATATCGCGCGGCGGGTATTTATTAAGGATCTTTATGTGCTCCTGATTAATTAAGGTCGCATTGGTAAAAATTGAAACTAAAAGGCCTTTTTTCTTTAAGTAAAGATAGATCTCAAAGAAATCATCCCTCAAAAACGGCTCACCACCGGTTACCAGGCACCAAAAAGCGCCTAAAGACACGGCCTGATCAATTATCCTTTTGGTTTCCATCAAAGAAAGCTCTCTCTTCTTAGCTCCTTTGTCATTAGCTGGTAAATTTATATAGCAATGACGGCAGTTATTATTGCAGCGCGCCGTAAGCTCTAGATCAAATGAAATAGGGATCCTCTGGTTTTTTATCCTGCTCCAGAGAGGCAGTTCAGGCAAAAAGAGGGATTTTACGTAAGATGCGTTACGGCCTCTGGCTTCCACAAATGTTCCTCTCCATTATTCGATAGCTAACGGATAAATTATTATTATCTTTCAATAGTTTATCTTGATAGGCAGCCGTTTCCTTAAATCCCAGTCTTTTAAAAAATAGTCGGCCTAGATACCCATCACCGTAAGCGCCCACGCTTATCCTGTTTATCCGCGATGATCTTAACAAGTTATCGGTCTCTTCCAGTAATTTTTGCTCAACGACTGTACCCCGATATCGGATCATTATCCTTGATTTATGCAGCCACCATCCGGGTAACGGACAAGAGTCCGGCCTGAATCTAAATGATAAATAGGCCGCTTGCCGGGAATTGATATCCAACGCAACCGCCCACTCTGATATAGAGTTTTTGTCAATGTTGAGATTTAAATCAACAAGTTCCCGGCCGGAAATTTTCTTATTAAATCTGCCCGCTGCTTTAATATCTAAAGGGACGCTTATGGAAAGATTTATTTTTTTCTTTGATCTTAAAAACAGGAATTTGGCTATCCCGCGGTAAGCACTAAACTGCTGCATATAGTTTACTGCATGTATCAACATCAAAAATAAATATTGCCTAAAAAAATAACATTTAAGGTAAATGCAGCAGCTCATTTTCTTTAACAAATTATACTCTTGCTTTGCGGTGCCCAAGATCTTCCCCTTCCTCTTTATGCCCGTTACTATCCCTAAGATATCTTGGTCAAAACGTGGGCCATCATTTCCGGATCTAGCCGTATCGGGCCTGGTGACGATATAAGTTAAACCATTATTCCTGCCTTTATCGATAGTGCGATGGCCGAACAAATGGTCAGAGCGCCTGTAAACCGCGATATCTCCGATTTTTATTTCTGCGGCTTTCCTTGGCTCTATATCCAATATGTCTCCGGGACGCACACAAGGGTACATGCACATTCCCTGAGCATGGAACTTAATTATTTTCTTTTGTAAAAATAAATCTCCTAATTCAAAAAACTGATGTATAAGTTTTAATTCTCCCGGATCATCTTCAGGAAATAAAACGGGGGAAAGATTGCCGCTGCCTGCCTCTAGGCAACAGGGAACCTCTCTGTAAATCTTGGCGCAAAATTCCTGATATTCAAGGTTATGGCAGGGCATTCTTTTAAATTTTAACCAATATTTTCTTCTTAAGAAGCTCTTTGACCAAACCCGATACATCTTCTTCGATCTCTCCTCCGGGAGCGTCAAATTCCGAAGATAAGCAATTTGCCACTTCTTTTAAATTCTTCTTGCGATCAAGTTTATCCCAGATCGCGCGTCCGAATTCATTAAGCGTGAAAATCGCGTCATCTCCTCCTCCGGAAGTTATGGGGATAATGATAAATTCTCCCTGAACCTCTCTGGCTACCACATCTTCTGACGGCGCGTAAATTGCCTTAAGACTAACTTTTGGTTCCATGGTTACACCCCCTTGTAAATTTTTTGATCCTACCGCCCCAATCCTTCACTTCCCACGCCATTTCATCATCTTTTACTAAGGCTAAAAATCTGGCCTGAACATGCGCGATTTCGCAGAGATATTCAACCGGTGTATCCAAATTTCCATGTTCAATCCAAGACTTAGCCGGGCACTGCTCACAAAGGCCTTTTAAGAAACACTTGGCGCAGCGCTTGAGGTATTCCGGATTAGTGGATCTTATCTCTCTTAACTTAGGGAAAAATCCGGTCAAGGCATCCTTTAGCGAACCTTTCTTTAAATCATAACCGGTATCCGGATGTTTAAGCATCATACAAGGATAAAAATAACCATATGCATCTACACAGCCCCCGTCAGATCCCGACCCGCAGGTAAATAATTTATCTCCTGAAAGCCGCATGAACTTCGAACAAAATTCTTTCATTTCCTTGACATATTTATCCTTTGAGCGGGTAAGGAACTTTAACCCTTCCTCTGGAGAGAGCCTAAGATTCTTTATTGATCTATTCTTACCTTTGTCCCTACGGCAACGCAGGTCAAAAAACATTGAATAAGGCGGCGATTTATCTGCCCAGGGAATAGTTCCCGCCCATTTCTCGAATTCCTTTATCTCATCTTTGTTGCCCGGTAAAAGCGCCCCCTTAACTACAAAAGGGATCTTATGATCCAAGAGCAAACTTATCCCCCGCCAGGCTGCTGCGAATGAACCATTCACTCTGGTTATGGCTTCGTAAGAAGATTTTTTCATTCCATAGAGAGTGATTTCTATCTTCTCCAGCGGCAAAATACGGGAAAAAAGCTCCGCAAGATGGGGGGTAAGTAGAGTAGCGTTGCTAAAAATTAGAACTTTTAAACCAAGCTTCCTGGCAAAAATATATAATTCTTCAAAATCCTCCCTTAAAAGCGGCTCCCCTCCCGTGAACCTGACCCTAAGGCAGCCTAAAGAAGCGGCTTCTTTAAGAATGATTTTTATCCGGCCGGTAGAAAGCTCCTTTTCTCTGGCATTTACGTTATCTGCCGACAAGTTGATACAACAATGTATGCAATTATTATTGCAGCGTTCAGTAAGTTCAATATCAAACCGGCTCAAAAATGGAACATTGGCCTTCCGTAAAGACGCTTCATTTATAGCCCGCTTTGCAATATAAGGGTTATTTCGCATTACAACTTTTTCAATATATCCACGACTCTTCCGCTTTTGTCAAACTTAAGCACATAACAAGGAACCCGGCTAACTAATTTTTCTATCAATACGAGCGTTTTATCCCACCAGTCAACGGTGACAAGCGGCCTGACTAAGCATGCCAAAATCCTTATAGTTATTTCTTTTTTATCCTTTAATGGTATAAGCTGATTCAGATCGGCTTTTTCCAGAAACATAATTGCCCTTAAGGCAGCTGAATTTGGCGATATATCGGGGATATCGCCATGGCTCCAGGTACCGTAAATCATAAAATCCTTAGGCCGTTTCCTGATGATCATGCGGTCATCACATAAGATCTCCGCCTTGCCTTTGAGCATCGCGGCCATAGTAGATTTTCCTGCTTCAGAATGACCGACAAAAAGCAAACCCTTGCCTTCCAGATTCACGCCGCAGGAATGCAAATAACAGCCTTGCTTATCCGCAAGCACTCTTGCTAAAAGAATCTGATCCGAGGAAAAAAGGGTTAGGGAATGCGAATCCCCCTTAAGGAAAGCTTCCCCCCCGTTATTATAAATCCTTCCCCGGGTATGGCCGGAATTAAATGCTGCAACCCGATGCAAACTTTTATCCCCCCGCACAGGAGAAATACCCAAATATACCCAAGAGCCGTTATTTTTATATATTGCCCAAGGAGCCTTGCGGTAAACCTCTTTGCCAAGATCTTTGCCGGATAAATCCGGAAGGGAAAAATGGTGCCGGATAGAAATAACATCCTCTCCCTTTGCCTCTGTTGCAAAGAGTTTAAATTTAGTATGAAATGTATTGTCTTGGATCGGCAAATCGGATTCAACCAGTATAGTTATATCCGCGATTTTAAAGTAACGCCGGTGGTTTTTTCCCCAGTTTTCTTTAAATTTACGGTTTTCTCTGGCCACCGCGCATAGGTATTCGACTTTTTTATTAAAATCCCGGTGTTCTAAATAAGCAAATACGGGGCAAACCCGGCATTCCTCGCGTAAATCACATGATCCGCAATTCTTTTTATATGACTCTGTAATTTTAACTTTGGCTGCTAAAGAAGGAATGAAATTCTCCCAGCAATCTTTAAAGCTCCCCTTTAGTAAATTATAGCGTAAATCAGGATCTTTGATAAAACAGCAAAAAGTCATCCCGCCGTAAGGGTCGAGATGGAAATCGCGGCGGTTATTTATACAGGGAGCAAACAGGTATTCACCGCTGCCCGCCTTCTGGCAATCGCTATTTCTTTCATTCATCCACTCTTCATAGGATAAATCCGGTTTATCCAGTTCAACCACCTCTGCCGGCGCCAGCCTCTGGCGCTTTATTTCCGAATTCCTTTTGTTGTCTGCGCGATCACAAAGGTATAACCAAGGCGCGCCTATTCTATAATAATTGCTTAACGACTTAGCCAGTTTAACCATATCCTGAAACTGGTGGTAATTATCCTTCATTGGAATCAGCTGGACAGCGAAACAAGCGCCTGCTTCTTTTAAGTATCGGAACCCGCGGATAGTTGCTTCAAAAGAACCGGGATTACGAGTTATATGGTCGTGAATTTGGGCGGTTGCCCCATAAATAGCCACCATCGTTTTTCCTTTTCTTTTAAGAATTTTGGCTATTTTTGGGCTAATCAGGGTACCATTTGTATTTATTGAATAAGAGCTGAAGTTACCGGTAATATAATCAAATATCTCCAGGGAATCCTGCCTCAACATCGGCTCTCCGCCTGAAATAGTCCACCTGCGGCAGCCCATATTCCTTGCTTCATCGGCAATTTCCTTTATCTGGACGAAAGTGAGCTCTTCTTTTTTTCGCGGCGAATCAAGGGGGATCCTTAACCAGCAATGCAGGCAGTTATTATTACAGCGGTAAGTAAGGTCGATATTTCCTTCTAAGGGCAGGCGGGCTAACTTGTTAATTTTTATTTTTTCCTGATACTCTTGACCCATATTTTATTCTATATGTTAACTCGGAAAACTAATTCAAGGGCAGCGAAGGTTAAAAGTAGACTGGTTCTCATTTACGATAATCTCAGGCTGACAAAGACAGCCCGTGGGCCGGGAGAAAAAATGCCTTGGGGAAGATGCTGGTCATGATGTTACCGCATTATTATAACACCAGACGCAGCCAACGGAATCATGCGAACTAACGCAAGCCCAGGCTCCCCCGCCCGATCCGCTCAGCCAGGTCATCTTGCACTGCATTAGCACCCCTTCTTCAGGCTTCCCCCTCGTTAAAATGATCAGCTTCGGTTTTCCCCATTTCTTTTTCTTCATCATCCTCCTCCCTTCATATTACTCTGCCAATTGGACCAAAAACCCCCAATAATCATAAAATTGATACTTAATTATACAGCAAAACAAGCAACAATCAAAGTAATATTGGGATGGGTAATTTCAGCATAGCCGGTTAAAAAAATTAAGATTTGCTATTTCATAATAATTTTTTTTAAAATATATAGCAGCCGCCAGCGGTACAAAAAATCTGTTTTATCGCAAAACATTTTTAACCCGTAGAATTTCGCAAACTGCTCTTTGGGGATATTGATAATATATGCTGCCGCTTCCAAAATATTGTCGTGGAGGAGAAAATGCAATTGTAAATAAACATTTTTATGCTGCAGTAATTTCTTTAAAAAAAAAGTGTTTCTTGAGATAAACATCCGGATGATTTTCTTTCGCAGCGCCGAAATATTCAATTTTTTTAAAACATATCCAGGGATATTTTGGCAGGACAAAAATTGCATCTGAGCCAATAAAAAATACAAAGTTACGCGCATATTATATTTTTCGCTCATTGCCAGACAGTAATCCCAATCAAAACCAGTCCCATATTTACGCAAAAGTAAGATCGCATCATAGACATTCTTTAAGCAGAGATTTTCGCCAAACCTGCGGGAATGCAAGGCCAGGCTGAAAAGTGAATCCTCCGGAGAAAGCAATTTTATTTTTTTACCATCATACTGGACCTCCCTTAGCCTCTGCCAGATTTCGGGCAAAATGTGGCGATTTTTTCTTTTGTAATCAAGGGCCCAGTGTAATTCTACGCGCAATATGAAGCTTGGGTTATTTTTCAGGAAAGCAATGTGATATTGATTTTCTTTCCAGTACTCCTCCCCCAGTCCATGTAAATCTTTTTTATATCCTAAATTAAGCAATATTTCCTCAGCCTTAAGAAATTCTTTCTCTTGGACCAAAAGGTCTATATCCACCATTGGGCGGAAGAAAGTATCCTGATATATATCCGCAAGAAAAGCCACCCCCTTTATCGGCACAAGAGTTACTGCCGATTGTTCAAAAACATATCCTATGCGCACAAATTCCCGCCAGAGATGATGAGTTTGCCGCAGCGTACTGTATGAATTGTTCTTGATTAATTTTGCCAACCCTGGCGGTAATAGACCAATAAGATTCTTTAGCCTTAAATAAGCAAGGGGGATGAGCTGATGGTAAACAATGAGCTGGGTAAACAAATCCCAATCAATACTATCCTCTGCGAGGATTTCCCTGATCCCCGGCTCCTGTTCCGTGCTTAAAGCTTGCGCCCCAGCCAGCTCTTTGATAAGTGCTCCCGCAGCATTCATAAGCGTTTATTTACAAGGCATCAAATAAGGTATCTTTTTAAATTTTTTAAAGTTATCCCGGGGAAATGCATCCTTAGCAGCCTGGTTTCTTGATACAAATTGCTGGCATCATTGAATAAAGCCCTATTTTTAAAAAGCGAGGGTATATTATCATAATACCATTTGAACTCTTCGATATTGAAACCTGGGGATAAATCTAAGGCTTTAAAATAATATTCTATCGCACTGGCTTTGTCATTTATTGCCTGGTAACAAAGACCGAGGTTGACAAAGCTATTTACCCGTTCATCGGTTTTTAAAGCGCTTAGCGGTTCATTTAGCTTAGCCTTAACAACCCGCGAAAAATAGCGTATTGCTTTTTTATGTTGAGAGCGCCGCTTTAAAATTATTCCACGCAAATAAGAATATTCGAGTTTATCTACATGGTTGTTTTTAACAGCTTTCTTTAAATAAATTTCCAGATCCTCATAATTCTCCAGGTCTAAAGATACCCCAATAAGCAGCTTTAGTATGTTTTGATTGCTTATATCCAAATTCAAGGGGAACCTCTTGGCCCCACTGATATAAACTATCACGCTTGGGATCTTCAGGGCTTTGTCTGTGGCATCAATAAAGAATATCTTCATATTTTGTTTATTTAATATCCCTTCGATATTTTCAAGTTCCAATCTCATATTTTTATGGCTTACATCTAAAATGTCATTCATGGATATAACTTTATCATTTGCAAAGTAATACTTGCTCAAATAGATCTTTCGGTAATTTTTCTTGTTCTCAACCTGTGAATTTTCGGTAAGCGCCCTTATTAACGCTTCTTCTCTAGTCGTAGCTACCCCGGCCGTAACAATACAGCTGCTTTCATCCATTTTTCTAACTACCCCGATTATCGGTAAACCAATGCCTAAAGAGAAATCTTTAATAAAAAT
>SCRK01000177.1 GCA_004298075.1 bacterium
ATTGAAGTGAGCAATAAAAGGCAGAACAGGGACAGTTCCCTTCGGAGACAGTCCCTGGGTAAGGTCAAATTTTACCGGATAAAGCTTGGCGCCGAAGAATTCAGAGGCGCGGGATAAAGCGTAAAGAGAGCTCTTGATGATCTTCGGGTTGCCTTCAGGCTTTAGCACCCCGCTTAAAATATCTGTGGTCAGGGCCATAACCGCGATATCCTGCTCCTGCGCGCTAACCCCCTTATAAACTAAGAAATCATACAGCGCCTTTGCGCCGCAGGGCCTTCCTGCCAGCCAGTTGTAGATCTCTTCTATCCTTTGCTTGGAGATGTTTAGCGGCTTTTCTAAATTGATGGTTAAAGTGGAGGAGATCTTTATGGCGGTTATGGGTTTACCTGCGATATCTTTGAGGATATTCCTTACTGCTGCTGCTATGTCTAACTGGCGCGGGTCTTTTATTAAGTTTGGAGAGTATGAAGTGAGTGAGCCGGGCTTGCTCCAGAGCACGCGCCAGTCATATTCTACGGCTTGCGCAGCCTGCTCCGGAAGGAACACCGCCACTACGATAAAAGCTACAACCCTGATCCAGGCCTTAAAGCTGGACTTAAAAACATCCTTCTCTTTAAGGGCTGTCTTTGCTTCTGCCTGGTTTTTTGCTTCAGGGTTTTTATGCATTATCATTACCTAATGTAGGAATGGCAAGAAATAGTTTTCCCCTTACCCCAGCAGCTGCTCTAATAATCTCAGTTCTGTTTAAGGACATGTGGTTTTAATTTAATAAAACGTTTCTAAAACTTCTTAATAAGCTATTAAATAAAAACCGAGTTGTCAAATATCTTATTTTGCCCTGATATTCGGCAGCCCGGCTGTCCTTATCCTGTTGCTTTGATTTTTGGATCCGTGGCTTTGCGCCCCCCGATTACTCGGGGTTTACCCTTTCGCTACCTAATCTGATTACGCACAAAGTATAACACGTAGATTTCGTGCTTGTCAAGTAAAATTCCGCCTAGAAAGAGAGCGGTTTCTTATTATAATATATTATTAAATAAGGGGGCCCCCTCCCGGGGACACCCTTCCGATTAGCTTCAGAAACGTCCCTGCTTTGGGTTGAGAAACGTCCCTAAAATAAGAGGGAGTTGGCTGAAAGGAGGATTTACTGATTCGGGACGATTTTAGCCAACTCCTCTATTACTTTATTCCAGATTGGACACTTTATAAGAACAGAATTTCAGATTGGACGATAATAATCATTAATATCCTTTACTTTGCTTAGCTTTAATGATACTTTCTCCAAATTCCTTATTTATTGGATGGGCATCAACTTTAGCTGAGAAAGGAATAAAATCTGGCTGGAGCTTGTCATTAGGCCCCATATAAAGCGTGGCTAAGCTAAATGGCTGATTTTTGTAGCCTTCAACCGCTATAACCGGAGCCATACCCATGAATCCGCCTAATGGGGTTTCAGCTACAGTAGCTGATATATTACGGCTAATAATATCTTTGCCTGTGCTTATTACCTTATTTTGCATAATCGGCCAGAACCCTCTTGAGGCAGCAGCTCTTGACGCATAAAGCAGGTTCTGGTTATAATGAACCCAGGCAGCGGTATCATTAGTAAAAGGAAGGCCCATGGCAAGGGTTTGTGAACCAAGTTCAGTAAAGCCCTGGCCGATGCTGCTTGCTATAGTTGTTGCTGTATCAGCAGGAGCTTTAATACCCTGGGCAGCGAATTGCCCGGCATTCTTTTCGCTATAAATGTTCAAGGCCACGCCTCTAGCTATACTTGTGCCCATAACGCCTGCCATGGAAAGAAGCATTGCCCTCATCGGGTTTTTATACGTCCCTGTATTTGTGTCTATATCCTTGCCCCCTGATCCGATCAGGGCATTGGTAGCGACTGAGGTGCCGGCAGAAAGCAGGCTGGTTAATGCCATATACTTAATGGAATTAGCATTAAACTTTTGCCCCATCTCATACTCAAAGATCTCCCATGAGGACTTCTTGTTCTTACGCAATTCCTTGGCAGTATCTGAAATGCCTGATTCAAATTTTAAGCCGTACGAATCGGCAAACGCATTCAACGCGCTTCCCCCTATAGAATTTATTCCGGTCATTACCAGTGAAGCATAAGTATCATCAAATCTGGAAGCAGCCCAAGTTCCCAGGGCATTGGTTGCCAGCATAGGCCAGGCATTAACAGTATTTTCCAGGGGCGTGACAATTAAACTCTTGGCAATATGGCTTTCACCCGTTGGGCCAAGGCCATAACTCCGGGCGTCAACTAACCCCCTGCCAAGGTTAGTGGCGAGATAACCTGCGGTAAAGCCGGCGATCTGTGCAGCAGCCCCGGGGGTCTTGCCTTCTGAAATACGGTCGCGGTCAACAAGCACCTGCACTTCTCCGCTGGCTAACCCGGCTAAACCTCCTACAACCGCCCCTTCCAGGATACCTGAGCCTCCTATGATTGGCACTGCGCTGCCTAATGAATAGGCGGGGTTTAAAGCTCCGGCAGCCACTCCGCTGGCGATTGAGGAAACTATGAACGTGGTTGCGGGGTTCCATTCATGGTAAGTGCCTGCCGCGCCTACGGCCCTTGCCACCTGGGTCCCTGCCATAAAAGTATTATAGCCGCTTATCATTGTACTGGTCAAACCGGACAAGTTACCGAAAGACCCTCCCAAAGCGCCTCCCATACTGCCGACAACTGAAGCTGCATCTGCACCGCTTTTCAAGGTTTGCCATCCGGAACCAAGGGCGCTTCCTATGCCAACCCCTATTACCGCAGTGCCTACGCCGATACCGGCGGTGGCGGCAAAATCGCTAAAGCTAAATTCCACAACATCTCCGCCGCCTGCCCTGCTTCTTGCAGCCAAGGCGTCCTTAGGCATAACAAAGGAGGACATAAAGAAAAATATCAGCGCGGCTGAAATAATCCTGAATGTCGCTCCTTTTGGTTTACCTAAATACATCTCTCTTCCCTCTTTCTTGAGAAACGCTGCCTAAAAACAATCCGCGTAATCATTCTTATAGCGGCCTATCTCCGCTTCTTTGCCGCTTATTTTTGTATTAAAATCATCCGCTTCGGCGCGCAGGTTACTAACCTGCTCTTTCAGTTTAAGTATGGAGCCTTCCAGAGATTCTGCCTGGCCGCGCAGGTCCTGCGCCTCGCTTTCCAGCCCTGCCGCCTGATTGTTCAGGGAATCGGCCTGACTGTGCAGAGAAGCAATCTCGCTCCCCAGTTGTGCTATCGCTTCAAATATAGAAGGGCAAACTGTTTCATCCGGAGAGCTATAGCAATACGCGTAATCCCTTTTATAGGCATCAATCTGCCCCTGCTTAGCATCCGCCTGGCTTATCGCTTCTGTCGCCTGCGACCGCAAGCCCCTTGCCTGTGATTCTTTTTGCGCTGCCTGGGTGTTCAAAGCATCCACCTGTGCCTGCAAGGTGGGCAAGGCTGCTTCTGTTTGTTCCGCTGAAGCGAGCATGGAATCTGCCTGGTCACGCAAATTTTTTATATCCTCCTCTAACTGAGCTACGCCGGCAGTCACTTGCTCGCAAGTCACCCCTACATCTGGTGTAGGCTCGGAGATATCACTGCCGGGCTGGCTCGTATCATTAACCTCGGTCAAGCCCTTGGCATATTGCTCTCCGCTGCCGAACACATCCGCGCTCTGGCGGTATTTCTCCTGGACCGCCCTTACCATATAAACCCGCATGGCAACAAGTACCCCCACCACTACAGCGATCAATACCGCGTATTCCAGGAAAGTTTGTGATTTAACCCTTTTTGCCTTCATAGTTCACCAATATTATCGTCATACTTCCAAAAAGTGACCCTTGCGCTTGAGCTGATGATTGGCTGGAAATCACGATGCCGCATGAATCCCCTTTATTGTTTGAAAAATCCAATTCGGTTATTTTGGTCTTTATAGAAGCCGTATCAAGGTTTGCGTCTTTGGGACAGTTGGGGCAATATTTTGCCATATCAAGATTATTAGCTGTATTAACTGTTTCCTTAACCGGCTTTTCTTCCGCCAGGGCCCAGCCAAAACCCGGCATCTTCTCTTTGTAGAACTTGCTTACGCTCTCAATATCATCTTTTGTGTAATAGCTTGCCTGGGAAGAATTATCCTCTTCGGACAAATTAACCAGCTTGGCATCCGGGTAAACCGGGCTAACCTCTCTTTTCGGCTTGGTCAATAATTCAGGCATAAGCTTTTTTTCATCGCTAGGGAGGGCCTTCAAATCCATCTTCCCCCGGGCAATGGCAAATCTTGTTTTGCCGTCGTTAAATGCGCCTTCCGGCATAAAATTTATGATCAATAAATCCGTGCCTTTCTCAAACATAAGATTCTGCTCCAGCGCGTTCTTTAAACCGGAATTTACCTGCATATTCGGCATTTGCTGCAGGTCTTTTATCAGCTCCTTTTCTTTCCATCCCAGATCAGGAAGACGCAGGCGATAAAATGACTTTATGGAACCGGCATTTTCCTGGCTAGTGGCATAATAGGTAAATGTTAATTCTGAACCGCCGATCCTCCTGGTTTCCTGGCGCGCTTCTTCCGCGCCTGCGGGCAGAGGGATATCTTTTTTCTCCCACCAGGCGGCATTAAGCGTATTTATAGCGCAGGTTAAGATAACTATGCTTAAGATAGCGATTATTTTAATATTGCAACCTCTAACCATTTTTGCCTCCCTGCCTTTAAGTTAAGGAAAATCCACTGCTTCTATCGAAGAATCAAACCTTAGCTTTGGCGGATGTATCTTGCCGTTACCGGTAAAATCAACCCTGCTGGAACTGTAAGTATCGGGATATTGGGCTGTCCAGAGCCCTAAATCCGTTCCCCCGTGATGCTGGTTTGTCCTAACCTCAACCTTCCGATCGTGGTCAATGTCGTCTATCCAGGCATAAATCCACATTGAAGCTATGGCGCTTAATGCGCCTGAAGAGCTATCTTCAATTATCGCTCCTGTCGGCGATATGCCTGCCCAAGCGCTGGCCAATGCTGTTATAGACCCAATAAGTGCTGCTACTGCCCCTCCACAAGCAGGCAGAGCTGGGCAAGTAACAATGCTTGAACACAAACAAAGCATATGCAATATGGGAATCGCTATTGTTGTCAAACCAATGGCTGTGCCTACTAATGCTAATATCGACAAGGCAGGCAATAATGTGGCCTGCATATCAAATTTATCTACTTCCTCAATATTCACTGTTGAGGTAACGCTATGCGCCCTGCCTTGGCCATCCTGCCAAGAATAAGTATAAGTAGGTAGGTGGCTGATCCCGTTCATAAAGTTCTTAAAATCATCACGCTGGCTACCCTCTTTTAGCTTAGAACCGATGCCGCTGTTAATAAATACAAACTGGTGCCCGGCTTTTATGGCGCTCTTCCTGCCCTCTACGCCAATCTTCTCTTTGATGATCTGGAGGGTATAATTCTGCGCTATATTAAAAGCTTCTACTGCGATAATAATTGCAAGCATTGTCCACCAAGCTATATTTGCTGCTACATCACCGGCGCAAGCGCCATAAAGGCTACAAGCTGTTGCCGCGGCAACTGCAAGTGCACCAACAGCAACTGTGAACGAAACCGAAACCGAAGTAAAAAATGTCCAGTACTGGAACTCCATCTGGGCATTCTGCTTGGCTATACTGTTAAACACATTGGCCATGATGGAACCCGCTGCCAGGGCTCCGGAATCGGCGGCATTTGCGGACTCGGTCTTGGTCAAGGCAACCTTGCTTAAATTCACCGTTACCATGGCCATGATCACGATCGCCACCATGATCACGATAAAGAAGGGGGCCAGCTGGCCCTTATTGTATTTTAATTTACGGTTATGAAAATAGGTAAACATAGTTATTGTCCTTTTAGAACCATATCTTCCGTCAGCTCCCCGGGCTTATAAACCGGCCACTGACGCTGATACGTATCGGTGGAGGTCCCGGCAGTTACCCTGCTTGCGTTATAACGTGATTGCCTCTCCACGATCTGCTTATTCGCCCAAAGCCAGATATTGATTATCCCTCCCAGTAATAATACCATGCAAATAAACACAAGGGATGTTTCCAACATTACCTGGCCTTTTATCTTATTTATAGCTTTAGCCTTCATCAGAAAT
>SCRK01000178.1 GCA_004298075.1 bacterium
AACCCAATTCATTCAATGCGCCCACCCCGCCGAAACCAAGCACGACCCTCTGCAGTATCTTCAACCAGACATTGTCGCTGCGATAAAGCTGATCGGTCAATTGCCGGCCGCGCTGGCTGTTGGGCTCGATATTGGAATCAAGCAGGATCAAAGGGACTACCGAATCATGTTTATAGCTATAGACATAATATTTCCATAGCCTCAGATGAACATCCTCCGGCTTCAGGGATATCTTTATCCTATTCTTTAAGGGGATTAGCCCGGGATAGGTGAAGGGGTCCCAATGCATTTTCTCCGGGGCCTGGCCGTATTTAAACCAGAACTTCTGCCTGAAATAACCGGAGTTCCAAAGTATGCCTATACCCGCTGCCGGCAGGTTATAGTCAGCCATGGTCTTAACCGTATCCCCGGCCAAAACACCCAGGCCTCCGCTGTAGATCGGCAGGTCAATAATATTATCCTGGCGCAGGGAGAAAAAATAATCGGCGACGCGGAAATTGGAGAAAACCGCGTTTTCGGGAAGCTTATTGCTGGGCTTAAGGGGAAGCCGGCTGGATAATTTATTGTAACAGCTGGTGGCCAGGCCATACTCCATGGAAAAATAGGCGATGCTGCTCTGCTCAGATGAGCGCAGGCGTTTTTCCGCCTTAACAATGGCCTCAAGGGGCATGCCGAAATAGCTGTTATCTTTTATGTCCTCGGCATAATGGCCGTCATAATCATCAACCTGGACCAGAGAGTAAAATTCATCGATAAGATCATTTTTTTCCATAATCTATTCCCGCCTAAAATGCAGATAAATCCTCCCCCAGCCCTTATCGGTCTTCTCTAACCGCGAATAAAGCCGGCGGATCTCTTTTTTGTTTAAAAAATTAAGGATGCGCTTCTTAACGCTATCCGAAGCCGGCCCGTAAGCAACTTCAATTAAGCTGGCGCGGCCGGCCAGGGCCTCCTTCAGGATCTTATCAATCTTCGTTTCCATATCCGGAGCTGCCGGATAAAGATTCAATTTCAACTTCATCTCTTATGGCCGGCTGGGCTGCTAAACTTTTTCTTACGCCAACGCATAGGATTATCTTTATGCTTGCGCTCAGGCTGCGGCGCGGTAATTCCGGATGCTGACCGCCGCTTCAAGAAACTTATCGAGCGCCTGCCTTCTTTATATTTTCCCGTCCTTCTAAAAGACGGCTCGTGCCTGGGATCACCCTGCTGTTTTTCCCGAGGCAGCTCTTTATGAATATGCTCTTTTTTGGGCTTCTTAGGCAACGCGGGCATTACATTTATCGGCCTGCCTAATAATTCCTTACCGTTCAAAGCGGCTATCGCGGCTTGAGCCTCATTTTCATCAGGCATCTCCACAAAGCCAAAGCCGCGGGATTTCTTCCCTTTCTTTTCCATCACAATTGCCACAATGGCAACCGTGCCAAAAGACGCGAAAGCCTTATGGACATCTGCTTCTTTAGCCCCGAAAGATAGATTGCCTACAAAAATATTCATTTATCCCTTACGCGTAAGTTCCGAACCAAGATATTATAATCAATTACTTGTGATAATGCAACTTTTTTGCTGCGCGGGGACCTGGCCTAATACCATAAGCCGGTAACAGGATTAAGCCTGATCATCTGCCTGGTGGGAAATGAAGAAGCAGTATCCCTGTTTGAGTAATTCCATAAACCAGTGGAATTATTATATTCAAGCTCCTGCCGGGCGAATACCGGAGACGCGGGATCACTGGCTGAATATTCCCATAAGTTCGTTACAGTATTATATTCAAGCTCCTGCCGGGCGAAGGCCGGGGAAGTTAAAGAGAAGATCAAAAAAGTAAAGGCGGCCAAACAAAAAAAGCAACTCCTTGTTCTTGTAGAGTTGCTTATTAAACTTAATTTATCCTTCACCATTACCCACCTTTTAAGTGGCTGGTGAATTAATCTTAGCACTAAACCGGAAAAAAGCAATAGAAATTATGCCGGGAGGCTTTCCCTTATTTATCCAGCCCTTTCCAAAAAAGAAAGTAAAGCCCGATGAGCACGCTGGCACCTAAAACAATATAAGACAGCCTCTCATCATGGAACTTTTGCTGCACGATCGAGCTTGCGATACCTCCGGCAATCCAGATTATGACCGCGATAAGCTTTATACGGAACAATAAACTGAACAATAGGATAATCCCCAGCAGTATATAAGGATGCATCCCCCCTCCTTGGTTAGCCGGCGCGCTGCTCCGGATGAGAATCAAAAATTAATTATCTCCCGAAATACCTCCGGCTCGATCTTGACCCCTCCGGTAAACGGAAATTCAAATAACAATACCGCAAGCAGTATAAGGGCTATCAATACCGCCAGTATCGATGCCATTACGACATGCGTAGAAAATATATCCGAACCGAAGAAAAAGGTGAAACTTATAGTGGCTATCGCACCTACAGACAGGATAAACCACATGATCGGCTGCACCCCGGTCCTTGACGCCATTATGCGAAGCCGGCGAGCCTCGCGCAGGCCATAAAGTTTGGATATGGACTGCGAGAAAAAGGCCTTTTCCTTTTCTGTTTTTGGCTCATAACCAGTATAGAGATCCCATATCTTTCTTAATGCCTCTCTAGCCTCCATGCTCTCCTGGCCCCTGGCAAGCATCTGCCACTCCTTATTTACGACAATACCCGCGTAATCTTTTATTTGAGCGCGCACCTCATCCTTGAACGGCGCCGAAAAGGCGGCACTGCTCCTGTGAAGGCTCACAAGGCAGTTAGCTTCCAGCTCAACATAGGATTTCGCTTTATCAAAATTTTGCCACGACACCACAACTACAAACGCAAGCAGCACAGTGTAGGCCAATGCCACAGCCCCGAATATAGCGCCCGTCAGTTCGTTATGCATCTTCAGTATCTTACGGGGAATAAAACGCCAAACGATAAAGAGTCCCAGCATGGACAATCCCGCCGCGGCTATAATTACAAGGATGGTCAACGGTACAACCGGCACATATAAAAGCAGTTTCTGGGCAAAGGGCATACTCTCCTCCTTATATGCTTATTATTTAATAGTGGTGAAGCTCTTGCGTCTCTTCTCTTAACTCCGGGAATAGCGATTCGGAGGCTCTGCCTGCCGTGTAAGCCGCCACGGCTATGACGAAAGCGAGGATGATCTGGATCACCACAACACGGATCAGACGGCTCTTGCTGCCTAATGTCAGCCTCATCATGTTCACCAGGCCGATGACGCTGGCCAATTCAAATAGCTTGACCGCAATGCCGATCGCATCCACCTCTTCACGGGAGTCTTCAAATGGAGCGGGGAGGGTTATTGTTAATACCCACAATAATATCGAGCTTGCCGCTAAGATCATTCCCAGCTTTTGAACGAACAATGAATTTCCCTTCAACAAAAATATTACCCATACAAGCTGGACAATCCCCAGGAACAGAAAAAATATTCCATGGGCAGGAGTATGCTCCCAGTGTTCTGGAACGATCCACAGATGCAGAAATCCCGCGATACCCATCCCCCCTGCCGCCAACCATACATTGATCCGATCCTTAAGAATTGCCATAATAGCTCCTTAGTTAAAATCGGCGCCGGGTTTACCGGCCGGTTTGCCGGCTGCCCTGACCGGCAGAACCTTTTCAAAATGCTGATAATCTTTCAAGGATTTCCAATTACCTCCCCAGGTCCATCCCAGGCGGAGGAAAGTTTTTACAACCGGGGAATTAAAGCTAAGCGTTCCGGGTTTACGCGTATCGTATACCGCGCCGGCAGGCAGCACGACATTTCCTTTAAAATAAGGATTTTGCACGGGGTTAATATCAATGGCAAAACCATAAGCGTGCCTGGAAAGGGATTTTCCGCCGGTTACCAGCCTGTAATTAAATGCCGAGGTATTATTGGATAGCATGGAAAGGTCATCCTCATTCCACTTCCCATCCTTAAAAAACCGGTCATTAGAAATAGGGATAACCGAACCTATGGGAAACTTGTTTTCTAAAGCGACCCGGAATACTTCACGGATATCTCCTGCCAGCCTTTCATCTATGACAAGCTGGCCCTTGTGGATTTTGCCGTCGAATGAATAATACACCACATCCACCAGCCTTTGCCTTTTTTTAAATTCAGGAGGCGCTTCTTTTCTCAGCGCTTCAGGCAACGACATATCGCTGTCAATGACCGGATCCCGCAGGGT
>SCRK01000179.1 GCA_004298075.1 bacterium
TTTTTTATTAAAAGCGTAAGTAGCTGTTTCTTTATAGGTTATCAACAACCCTCAAGAAGACATCCACTATCCTGGGGTCAAACTGCGTGCCGCTGTTCCGCTTGATCTCCAAAACCGCGGCGTCCTTCATTAAGGGGATCTTTCTGTATGACCGCGCCGAACGCATAGCTTCATAGGCATCCGCCACATGGATGATGCGCGCCCCCAGAAGGATATCATCCCCCTTCCTGCCCTCCGGATAACCTGAACCGTCATAATGTTCATGGTGCTGCCTGACTAAACCCACCACGGAGTTTAAGAAAGTCAACGGCTCCAGTATCCGGGCCCCGATAACAGGGTGTTTCCTGATCTGCTCCCACTCTAAAGGAGTCAGAGATGATGTCTTAAGCAGGATGCTATCCTCAACCCCTATCTTACCCAGATCATGCAGCTCGCAGGCCTGACGGATCAATTCAATATCCCTGGCCGGAAGCTTCATTTCTGTGGCGATGGCTACGGCATAATGTACCACATTCTCCGAATGGCTGTGCGTATAGTGGTCGCGCGCGTCGATCGTCTGGGCAAGGACTTTGATGGTACGCATATATGTGGAGCGTAGGTCCTCATAAAGCCGGCTAAGATTGGTGGTAGCGTCCTCTATCCTCCCGGCTAAAAGCGTATTCTGTTTCTCTAAGGCCAGGTTATTATCTACCAGCCCCTGGTTTAGCTTGCGGCTGGCTGCCAATAATCCATGCAGCTTAACAAACTTATCCAAGACAAGCCTGAACTTCTCCCGTAATCGGTTAAACTTTTCTTCGCTCATTCCGCTTTATAGTATTTCTCGATCGCTCTCTTGATGCCGGATGATGTTGAAACAAAAGCCTGCACGCTGCAGCCGCTCAAAAGTTCCACATCTTCGATAGCCCGCGTATCCAAAGGATTAAACATTGCCAGGGTCAAGTCATTGCCGATCCTGTCTATAGGCACAAGCAAATATTTTTTGGCAACCCGGCCGGGTATAATAGCGGCAACCTCGGGGCTAACCTTATAATTACCCAAAGGCAGATAAGGAAAACCGTACTGGGCGGTAAGCGAAATGGAAATATCCTCCTCCTTGGCAAAGCCCAGCCCCACCAGGATCATCCCGAGCAAGCCCCCTTTTTCCTGCTGGATACTTAAAGCTTTTTCCAACTGGGCCTGGTTGATAACCCCCCGGTCAAGCAGCAGTTCCCCTAATTGTTTATTAATGATCCTTTTCGGCCGCATGATAAAAATTATACCCCTTAACTCCCTACGAGGCAATACATTTGTTAAACTTGAGCACCATAAGCTTTTATCCAGCGAAATCCTGCCGAGTTTACGAGGCAGGATCAAATACCTTGTTAAATTCTTTTACTAAATCCTCTTTCTTGATCCCCGTATCAATAAAATCCCAGGGAAGAAGGCCGGCGGTGGATTTCTCGCCGAGATAAAACAGCGGATCGATCCGCTCTTCGGAAAAGGCCTCGAGCCACTTGGAAAATGAAAAATAATTCGACCAGGCGTCAAGCCTGGCGCCTTTTTTGAAAGCGGCCAGGATAACCCGGCTCAATCTTCTGTCCCCCCGGGAAAGCACCCCTTCCAGAAAGCCCATTTCCAGGTTATGAAAATTAAGCTTCAGCCTTTTATTTTTAGCGACCGACCTTAAAAAATCCTGTTTTTCCTTTACCGCTTCCATGCCTTCCATTTTTAACCATTGTAAAGGCGTATGCGGCTTTGGGATCAGAGGGTTTATGCTGATATTAACCTGAGCAGCCCCTCCATTTATATTCCTTTTTAACTTCGAGGCCATCCGGGCGAAATCAATGATCGCCCGCAGGTCCTGCTCCTCCTCTTTAGGCAGGCCAATAAGAAAGTAGAGTTTTAAATGCTGGTATCCGGCGCGAAAGGCCTCCTCCACGGCTTGGGTAAACTCTTCAACCGAAAAATCCTTTGCCAGAAGTTGGCGCAATCTCTCTGACCCTGCCTCAGGGGCAAAGGTAAGCCCGGTCTTCTTTATTTTAGCGATCAAGGTGGACACATTTCCCAGGAGGGACTTGGCCTTCAATGATGGAAGAGATAAGTTGACCGCCCTCTCCTTAAAATCCCTGGTCAACTCCTCGACCAGCTTTTCTAAACCCGGATAGTCGCCTACTGAAAGCCCGGCCAAGGATAATTCTTCATAACCGGTATAACTATAAGCCAGCTTGGCTAAGGAGATAACCTTCTCCCTGCTCCTTATCCTCAATGGATAATACTGGCTCCTCGCCTGGCAAAAACGGCACCGGTTAGGGCAGCCGCGCATTATCTCTAAACTGATCCGGTCATGCACTACCTGGACATAAGGCACCAGCCAATCGCAGGGAAAATAAGCGGAATCAAGATCCCCGACCACGCGTTTTTTGATCTTCAAAGGCAGCGTTTTATTCTTAGGGTAAAAAGCGGTTAATTCACCGGAGCGGTCATATTCTACCGAATAAAGCGCGGGAGCATAAACCCCCTCGACCCTGGAAAGCTCAAGCAAAAACTCCTGCTTGGGCATCCTGCCGCTTTTATAGTCAGCTTTATATTTACGATACGCGTCTATAAGTTCCGGGATCGCTTCTTCAGCCTCGCCTATAATAAACAGGTCAAAGAACTCATGCATCGGCTCCGGGTTAAGGCTGCACGGGCCGCCTCCAATAACCAGGGGAAACTCATGCCCGCGCAAGGCCGATTCTAAAGGCAACCCAGCCAGGTCCAGGATATTCAACACATTGGTATAATTCAACTCCGAACCGAGAGAAAATCCCAGCATGTCAAAACTGCCCAGCTCCTGATTTGATTCCAGGGAAAAGAGGCGCCTTGCCCCGTTCCTTAAAACAGCCTCCATATCCGGCTCCGGCGCAAAAAACCTTTCACAGGCCAGGTCAGGGATCTTGTTTAAAATCCCGTAAATTATCCGCAGGCCCAGGTTGCTCATCCCTACTTCATACAGGTCCGGAAACCCAAGCGCGAAGCTTATGGCGGATGACTGGAGTTTTTTCCCGGAGGCATTCCATTCATTGCCCAGGTATTGGGCCGGCCGGTGCACTTGTAAAAGGACATCTTCGATCATCATTAGAATACCGCGCGTGTCCGGTCGATATTGACCAGGATCCCTAAGGCGATAAAGGTTGCCAAGATGCTGGAGCCGCCGTAGCTCATCAGCGGCAGCGGCAGGCCGACCACCGGGGCCAAGCCCATGTTCATAGCGATATTAATAAACACCTGCAATGCCAGTAAAATTGAAATACCGTAAGCAAGCAGCTTGCCGAATGAATCCTGGGTCCTTTTGGCGATGATAAAACCCTCGCGGATAAGCAGGTAATACAGGAATATAAGCAGGCTACTCCCCAAAAAACCCCATTGCTCCGAGAATGTGGCAAAGATAAAATCCGTATGCGATTCGGGGAGGAAATATAGCTGGCTCTGCGTCCCGGATAGCCAGCCCTTGCCCAATAACCCGCCTGAGCCGATAGCTATGCGCGACTGGATCACCGTATATCCTGCACCCAGCGGGTCAATATTCGGGTTAAGAAAAACCAGAAGCCTGTCCTTCTGATAAGGCCGCAGAAAATTCCAGAGAAAAGGCAAAGGCGCCAGTAATAGGGCCAACAACGAAACAATATATTTTAACCGGACATCGGTCAGATAGAGCAGAGAGATAAAAGCCAACAAAAGCATCAGCCCGCTTCCCAGGTCCGGCTGTTCGATGACTAAAAACATGGGGACCGCCACAAATACAAACGGCAGGGCTATGCCGCGGAAGATACCGAATTTTCCCGAAAGCAGGGATATGTCGCTTTCGGATTTGCGGCTGAAATACCGCGCCAAAAATATTATAACTGCCAGCTTGGCGAACTCCGAAGGCTGAAAATTAAACCAGGCCAACTTTAGCCAACGCTGGGCGCCCAGCCTGATGATACCGAGCGAGAACACCATGAACAAAAAGAACAATGCCAGGCCGTAAATAAAATAACTGGCATCCCAGAGCTTACGGTAATTAAAACCCGAGATAAGAAAAAAACAAACTAACCCTATAGCTAACCAGAGTATCTGGCGCTTATAGATATCCTGCCAAAGGGTTCCTTCCTTCTGATAGGTGCTGCTATAAATAGATAATACCCCGATGAGCGCGATAGCAAGCGCGATGATCAATATCCTGACGAATGAATTTCTCATATGATCCCCTGGCTGTTCATCCCCTCAATGACCCGCTTGGCAATAACACCTGCCGCGTGTCCCGGCCCTCCATTTTCCAGAAGAACGCAGATCACGTACTTTGGTTTATCATATGGGAAGAAACCGACAAACCAGGCATGGGTCAGGCCCCTGGAAACCTGGGCGGTGCCGGTTTTCCCGGCCACTTCCACCGGCAAAGCGGACAAAATATTCCCCGTTCCCTTGGCATCGGAGACAACCTCCCGCAAGCCCTCACGCACCGCCTCAATTGTGCCTTTCTTAAAATTTACCGGCAAAAGCCTCCTCTTTTTCGTTTCAAGGTCCACCCCTCCTACCGCCTTGATAATATAGGGAACCGGCAAATATCCCCGGTTGGCGAATACCGCCATCATGCAGGTTAACTGCAAAGGAGTGGTCAGGCAATCACCCTGCCCAATGCTCAAATTAGCGGTATCCCCGTCATACCATTTTTGGAATTTATTTAGCTTCCTCCATAGGGGAGAAGGAATAAAACCGCTTGTTTCATAGGGAAGGTCAAAGCCCGACGGCCTGCTCAAGCCTAACTTTATGGCGTAATCATGGATATTCTGGCCGCCGAGAAGCAAGCCTGTTTTATAAAAGAAAACATCGCATGAATGAGCGATCGCCTGAGTAATATCCTGCGTTCCGTGCGTATCCCAGCAGGAGAATTTTCTGGCGCCAACCATGGTCCATCCCGGGCAAACAAAATTAGTGGAAAGGTTTATTTTCTTTAATTCAAGGCCCGCGCTGGCCAGGACCACCTTAAAAACAGAAGCCGGAGGGTAACTTGACTGGATAGCCCGGTTGATCAGCGGAGAATTAGGGTTGTTGAATAACCCGCTAATAAGCGCGGTACGTTTATTCACAAAAACAGAAGGATTATAATCAGGATAATTAGCTAACGCCAGGATCTCGCCGTTTTGCGGGTCCATCAGGATCACAGTGCCCTTTCTTCCGGATAAGGCATCCTCGGCGATCTTCTGGATCCTTAAATCCAGGGTAAGCTGGACATCCCTGCCGTTTACCGGCGGCTGAAAACCCAGTACGCGGGTAAATTTACCGCGGTGATTTACCTCTACGGATAACCCTCCCTCCTCCTGGCGCAAATAATAATCATATTTCTCCTCTACGCCGCCGAAACCCACGATATCCTTGGTCTTATACCCGTAATCCTCCAGCTTGGTCAGCCGCCAGCGGTCGATCTCATTCACATAGCCGATAACATGGCAGGCGCTTGGCCCGTTAGGGTAATAACGCAAAGGTTTCGGCTGAATAATGATACTTGGCTCTTCTACTTTATACTCTTCCAGGATGATCGCCTTCCTGGGTTCTATATTATTGGCAACGGTAGTAGGAAGGCTGGAAGAAATAAAATTCTTTTTGAAAGCGGACTTTAACTCTCCGGCCCCTATTCCCAATATCCGGCTGACCGCAGCTATCGCCCGGTCAAGTTGGCCGGGCTCCTGAGGCAAGATCATCACATCATACGAGATCCTGTTCCCCGCTATGATCTCTCCGTTACGGTCCAGGATATTTCCCCTGGTGCCTGACTGGGATATAAGGCGGATGCAGTTGCTCTTGCTTAGCCGGCGGAACTTGGCGCCCTGCAATACGTTCAGGTTCAGTAACCCGATGAGCAAAACAACAAACATCAAACTCAAGAAATAAATGAATAACTTTTTTCTGTCCATAGAGGCTATGCGGCTATATTTTTGGTAAGCTTAAAGATAAAAGGCGATAATACGGCAGTATAAAGCGAAGGAACGGCCAGGTTACGCAAGAAGATGCCTGCCGGTATAAAATTACCGAGATTCGCGCTTTGCACTCCGCTTATGATGTTGTTCAAGAAGGCCGCGATAAATACTACGGCAAAACGCACTATAGTCTGCTCTGTGGATATTTGCCGGCCCAGCTGCCAGATCGCGTAACACCAGAGGCTAAATAAAATAGTGTTTATCCCAAAATCCGCCGGAAGGAAGGCGTCTTTAAGCAATCCGCATACAATGCTGAAGACCAGGGCGATCTTGAAATCTAAATAAAAAACAGCCGCGACAACAAAAACCAAAAGCAGGTCAGGCCGGGCATTAAAAAAAACCAGGAATCGCGGCCAGCTCAACTGCAGCACAGCCAAGGCCATTACAACCGCTAAAAGAAGCCATTTCTTCATGGGATAATCACCAGGAGCTCTTCAATCGAGGAACAATCTACCGCCGGTTTAATGATCGCGTAACGGTTAAGCCCGGAGAGGTCGCTCCCTATATTGATTACCCTGCCGACTAACAATCCTTTAGGATAGACCTGGCTTAATCCGGATGTGACTATCACGTCGCCGGCAACGATATCGGCATCTTTAGGGAGATAGCGCATGATCAGGCTGGAGCCGAGAGTCCCGTTGACCAGCCCCTCCTGACGCGAGCGCTGCACGATAGTGGAAACGCCAAGGCTTGGATCATTTATCAGCAGTATCTTGCTGGTGTTGTCCGCAGTTTCAGCCACCCTTCCTACCAGTCCCCGGGGGCTGATCGCGACCATCCCGCGCCGTATCCCGTTATATTTTCCTTTATCAATAGTCGCGCTGGATGACCAGCTGTCGGGAGAACGCCCGATGATCCTGGCGGGGATCAGATGCAACCCGGATTTTTGCTTGAAAGCAAGCAGCCCTTTAAGGCGCGAGTTCTCCAGATAAATTTCCCTTGAATCAAATAAACGCGAACGCAAGGAATCTATCGCGCTATGCAATGTTTCATTTTCAACCATATTGCGGTGATAGAATATGATCCCGCCGGCC
Source organism: bacterium (assembly GCA_004298075.1). Lineage (GTDB taxonomy): Bacteria > Omnitrophota > Gorgyraeia > Gygaellales > Profunditerraquicolaceae > UBA6249. Next base: position 7,010 of record SCRK01000179.1, read on the forward strand.
TCGCGCTTCAGTAAGCTGACCAAAGACAGCTGCGGGGAAAAAGTTTTTTGCAGCGGGTTATTAAGGCGGGCCAAGGAAAAGGACAAAAAAAGTACTACCGAGGCAATAACTGCGAACTTGATTAATGTTTTGCGGGATAACTTAGGCACATGAATTAGGAAGAATGATAGGCTTTGGCACCCGGCACAATTGGAATTGCGCCGGTGTCCGCCAGGTGGCGGAAATTAATTACGCACTTCCGTTTTAACCGATACGGTAACCTTCTTAAGATACTGGATCTCGCTAAGCACCCGCCCGGTCCCGTTGGCAACCGCGGTGATCGGATCTTCGCTTATATGCACCGGCAGGCCGGTCTCTTCGGAAATCAATTTATCCAAACCCCTTAAAAGGGAACCGCCCCCGGCCATGACAATACCGTGTTCGATAAGGTCGGCGGCTAATTCCGGAGGAGTCCTCTCTAAAGACATTTTCGTAACTTCCAGTATGGCGCGTAACGGTTCCTGTAAAGATTCGCGGATCTCTTCGCTGGTTATAGTCACGGTCTTAGGCAGCCCGGCGACTAAATCCCTGCCCTTGACCTCTATGCTCATCTCTTCTTCCAGCGGATAGGCTGAGCCGATCTTTATCTTAATATCTTCAGATGTGCGTTCTCCAACCATGAGGTTGTAGGTCTTCTTGAGGTATTCAATGATCGCCTCATTCATCTCATCACCGCCGATACGGATGGACTTAGAAAAAACTACTCCCGCTAATGAGATCACGGCGATCTCGGTAGTCCCGCCGCCTATATCTATTATCATATTACCGATAGGCTCCTGGATAGGCAAACCCACCCCGATAGCCGCGGCAATCGGCTCCTCTATCAGGAATACCTCTCTGGCGCCGGCGCGCTCGGCGGAATCTTTTACCGCCCGCTTCTCGACTTCTGTAATACCGGAAGGTATGGCAATTACAATCCTTGGCCTGACCAATACCCTGCGGTGGTGCACCTTTTTGATAAAATACCGCAGCATGGCTTCGGTGATCTCGAAATCGGCAATAACCCCGTCCTTCATCGGACGGATGGCGATGATATTCCCCGGGGTACGGCCGAGCATGCGCTTGGCCTCCTCTCCTACAGCCAAAACATGCGAGGTCCCCCGTTCAATAGCCACAACCGAAGGCTC
>SCRK01000180.1 GCA_004298075.1 bacterium
ACAAACATTCAGCCGTATCATCAGAAGGGCCCATAACCTGATCGCAAAAGGGATAACTACCGGATCCGCCATAAGGATACAGGGCGGCCAATACGTGATCAGTTCCCGCCAGGACCCAGCCGCAGGAAACACCACCAAAGACAACCTGATTAACCCGAAAAATCCATAATTTTACCCTTAAAATCGGCTTGTTTTACTCCACTTTGTCCTCCTAGTCAACTTCCTATAATATATCTTATGTTAACTTGCTTATCTTGTGTAAGTGTATCTAAGCCAATAAGGGACAAAGAGTTATTTAGTTATGTTTTTAAGCTGTGGAAAAGGCATATCTTCTTTACTTAAACTTACCGCTGTTTTTTAAGCTTAACAATTCAGGCAGGATTTATGCGCCGCCTTCTCTGGATTTTTTGCGTTTAATTGATGATTTTATTTAGCGGGTTAGAGCGGTAATTGCAGGGTAAATTGACCCCTCTCCAAAGCGGTTATTTATGCGGTCTAAGGCTTGAATAAGCCCCTCCCTGCGGGTTTCTTCCTTAAGTAAAGGCTGGTAGATACCCCAGGAAAGGCTGCCACAGGTGACCCCGATTGCCCTGATTTTGGGGCTTTTGAGGGCCGATCTTGCCATTATTTTAACTGCTCTTTGGCAGATCTCATAACCGTCATTGGTTGGCGTTTGATAAGTCTTTTGGGCCCCAAAATTGCCTATTTCCGGGCCGTTTAGCCAAATATGCACAGTCGCGCTAACTAAATTCTTATGCCTGAGCCGTTCGCTAACTATTTCCGACAAGAGCCTGATCCAGGCCAGGATAACCTGGGGGTTTATTTGGGCTTTTGGCAAGGTATATGAATGGCTTACTGATTTAGGCTTTTCATTAGACTTACCGCAATTTTCATCAAACTTACCGGGATTTTCATCAAAAAAAGCCGGTAAGTCCAGGTATAGATCCCAGCAGGTTTTTATACCCTTGGCCATTAGGCTGGCGCCGTTTTTGCCGGCCATGCCGCAGAGCTTATCCAACGGGGCAGCGCGTAAAACAGCTTCAAAATTGGAGTCATTAATTATGGTCAGGCCATCCGGCTTATTCAGCTTAGAGGCAAGCTTGGCCAAGAGCCAGTTTTTGGCAATCCCTACCGAAGCAGTAATGTTAAAGTTTGCATAGATCTTCTCTTTGACTTCTTTACCCAAACTTACCGGATTTGGGTACCCGGACAACTCCATCTGGAACTCATCAATTGAGGCATAATTTAAGGGTAAATTATAGCCCTTAAGCAGGCCAAATATCTGCTCTGAGGTCCAGATATACTTTGACTGGTCTGCCGCCACAAATTCAAGATCCAGGCATCTGGCAAAGGCCTCCCTGGAAGGCATTCCGGAATGGATCCCTAAAGCCTTGGCCGCGTAACTGGCCGCGCAAACCACAGTGCACATTTTATTAGCCCGTGAGCCGATGATCAATGGCTTGTCTTTTAAGCGCGGATTGATCGCCTGTTCAATTGAGGCGAAAAAAGCATCCATATCAATGTGCAGGATCATACTCAAACTTACCGGGATTTTACTGGATTAGCTTATCTATTTGCCAGCGGAAGGTGGAATTATCAAAAGATATCTGGTAAAGCTGTCCCGCGCAAAGCACGGAAAAATAGTTGATCAAAGCCTGGCCAACACGCTCCTGCCAGTTGTAGGTAATATTCTCAATGTTATACTCTTTATCATGCCAGGTAAAACTTTTCGGGTATATTTTGGCATGCTTAAAAAGTGCCAGGACATCGATTCGCTCATCCAGACAGTCAGGATTGAAACCGGATTTCTCCGGTTCGAATCTATCCCAGCGCGCCTTGGGGTTAAAACTATTCTGGTTCATATTTAATATTTTCTTATTACCGTGATCAGCTTTCCGATAACCTTAAACTCTTCAAAAATCGGAGGGTAATTCACGTTGGCAGCTTCCAGGTGAAATTTACCGGCGCGGCTTCGCAGCCTCTTTAAAGTAACTTCATTATTATCCAGAAGTGCCGCAACTATATCATTATTGTCGGCATTGGGGCGTTTCTTGATAATGGCAACATCACCGGCCAGGATACCGGCATCAACCATACTGTCGCCTTTGACCCTTAAAGCAAAAACATCATCAAAGCCTAAGCGGCCAAGGAACAGGTCATCGGCATCAACATAACCCTGGATCTCCTCATAAGCCAAATTCGGCTTGCCGGCCATTATGGTACCAATTATGGGGATTTTGAAGCTTGCGCGCTCGGTTAACTCTATTGCCCGGGATTTATTATTCATCCGCCTCACCAAACCTTTCCGCATTAAAGCCTTTAAATAGTCCCTTACTGTTCCGGTGGATTTGAACCCCAGCTCCTCCCCTATCTCTCGAATTGTAGGAGGGAGCCTCTCCCCTACCCTTTTACGGATAAAATTAAGCACCCTCTCCTGCTTCGGCGTCAAATAGAGCTTCTCTTTCATGGATACATGATATACCACACAAATGTGTGGTTTGTCAAGAAAAATAAAAAGGCGCCTCTATTCTGAACAACAAGAGAATAGAAACGCCTCTTTATTTAACGGCTTTGCCCCTTACTCTTGGAATAACATTCCTTGCATAATACCGGCTTGCCGCCTTCTCTAGGTTTAAAAGGAACTTCGCATTCTTTTTTGCACTCCGCGCAAACCGCCTTGTGCATTTCCCTAGGACCACCGAATCCACCACCACCTTGATACGCCATGTTACCTCCTTTTAGCACTTCTGTAATTATATAGCTTTCTGAAATAATTTCAAGTAATTTCCTTCAAGGCCTTCTGGGTTTATCCAAGCAGTTTATTAATTGCCTGGATTAATTTAGCCCCCTCAAAAGGCTTAGCTATGTAAACATTCGCCCCTATTACCCCGCCAATAACCTTATCGGTATCGCTGCATTTGGCGGTAAGCATTATAATCGGGATTTCAGAGAGCAAAGCATCTTTACGCACCTGTTTGCAGACCTCTTCACCGGGCATCTTCGGCAGGATCAGGTCAAGGATAATTAAATCCGGTTTTTCAAACCTGGCCTTATTTAACCCTTCAACGCCGTCATTAGCCGTAATTACCTCAAAACCGCTCCTCTCCAGCCTCAATCCGATAAGATCGCAAAGCTCATTTTCATCTTCAATGATCAAGATCTTTTTTGCCGGTTTTACTTTCTCTTTAGAATTGTTCATATTTTCCTAATCACTGTTGATCACGCCGATCATTTCAAGAAGCCTGCCATAGTCATGCATGTTAAAGTTCATGATAAGCCGGGGCAGCTCAGGATATTCCTTTCTTTCAACTTCCTCTTTAGTCGCGGGGGAAACGCTTATCGCCCCGCCGGTCAAAATATCTTTGAATTCTTGATTCAGGAAACTCAAAGTCTTATCCGTAAGCTTTTTATTCAGCCTTATTACGGTCAAGCCCGAAACATACCTTAAGGAATGGTACACCCGGTAAAAATCCTCTATATATTTGATCGCCTCATCAACATTATTTATGATGCGAAAAAGGCTAAAATCCTCTTTACTGATAAACCCGCTTTTGAGCAGGTGGTCATCCACAAAACGCTTCCAATCAACCCAATACGCGCCTCCCGAAGGCTCCATTAAAACGATCGGCCGTGGCTTTGACTTCCCGGTTTGAATCAAGGTAAGCATTTCAAATCCTTCGTCATTTGTGCCGAAGCCCCCCGGGAAAAGAACGGTCGCGTCGGTCTCTTTTACGAATATCAGCTTCCTGGTAAAGAAATACTTAAAATTGATCAGCCTCTCTTTTTCATCTATATATGGATTTGGCTTTTGTTCAAAAGGAAGGCGGATATTTAAAGCAAAGTCTTTACCGCTCTTGGCTCCTTTATTGCCTGCTTCCATGACCCCGGGCCCGCCTCCGGTGACGACCATGTAGCTTTTTTCCGTAAGCTTCCTTGAGAATTCCTCGGCCATCTTATATTCAGCCGAACTCTTTTTTGATCTGGCCGAACCGAAGATTATTACCTTCTTGACCTCCCTGTAGGGGGAAAATATCTTAAAGGAATAGCGTAATTCTTTCAGCGTGTTGTTTACCAGCTTGAGGTCACCCCTGTCCCGTGACTCCTTTCCTAATTTAACAACAGTGGTAAGTATCTCGCGTAAAAAGGGCGCGACTTCCGGGGCAGCCGTTTTAGCGGCGAGCTCATTTATTAAGCTGTCTACGGCTTTATCGCCGATCTCGTATTCTTTGGCTATCTTTCTCACGGCGCCCATATCCAGCCTTCAACTGAAAACAATTTGATATAGACTATCGCCAGCAGGCAAAAAACAAACAAAAACAATCCCATTATTTGCGTATTCTTTATTTCTTTTTGCATAGATACCGGTTCCATGCGCCAATTTATTTTCTCGTAGAATTTCATTTGCATTTTTATGGCCAGAGGGGCATTAAAATAAACAAACGCGCCGAAAATCATACCGGCTAAAATAAATGCTGCTCCGATCAATAGTAAGTTCATTTTTCTTCCTTTCTCTGCTATGGAACGTTAATCTAATTTATAACTCTATCAACTCGTAATCAAGTTTTCCCAGGCCTATTTCCTGGGCATAGGTCAGCTGTTTTAAACCATCCTGCTCAGGATGGACTGATTTAAAGATATCTTTTCCGCAAGACCTGTTAACCAGATCAAAACTGGCTTTATCTATGCTCACAGGGTCGCTTGATGCCAATATCCCGACATCCGGGGCGATCCGCGGATTCTCCATCCCCCAGCAATCACATTCCTTATTGATCTTAAGGGCAAAGTTTATGAAACCTGCCTTGTTTTTCTTATCTTTGAGCACAGCCAGGCTATACTCAACCATTTTCTCCTGCACCTTGTCCCCTGCCCCAAAGTCAATGAACATTGCCATTGTGGGACAAACAGCCAGGCAGCTGGCGCAGCCGATACATTTTGAGCTGTCAACCACTGAT